>CANQEG010000011.1 GCA_947594705.1 uncultured Bacilli bacterium
CGATATTACAGATCAAGGGGATGGTGCTTATGAACTTGCCTTTACAATTCCACAAGGAGCCGTAGGAGAAACAGGTCCAACTGGACCAAGTGGTGGTGGTCTTGCTGCATATGGTGGTCTATATCAAAATGAAACTCAATCTGTAGCAACAACAACGGCTGCAACTCCGGTTCAAGTAGCTCTTGCCAATGATATGACAAATGTTGGAGTAACTGGCGCTACAAATACTCTTACAGTACCAGAAGATGGAAATTATGAAGTAACTTACCGTCTAGATGTTGCACCAGTTACCACAGATGCAACAATTGAAATTTATGCAAGAACCGATGGAACCACTGAAATTGCAGCCACAAATACTACAAAAGATTTAACGACAACTTCAGGTGGAACTTTTACAGGAACTACAATTTTACCATTAACCGCTGGTCAAACAATAGATCTTGTCGCCGAATCTAGTGGAACAGATGCTATTGATGTATCGAATGCTTTCTTAACTATTAAAAAATTAAGCCCAGCAGCTGAAGCTGCATAAAAACTTAACCTCTCATTCCTTTATTCTTACGTAAAAAGAGATTTCGCATTTATGAAATCTCTTTCTTTTATTATAATCCTCCTCCAGAACCAAATGAATCTAGTTCTTCTTGAGTAACAATCACATTAATTCTCATTCTTCGATTACCACAAACAAAGAGTGCTTCCCCTTGATTATAATATTTAATACTATCTTTTTCACTTTCATTTAAATCAATTAATTGTGATAAATCATCTACTGCTTGTTTTCGAAGACCCATGATTAAATAGTAAGAAGCATTATCAAAAATAGCTTTTCCATGAACTAAAACATTAGGTGCTGCAAAATCCGTAGGTTGTTGCGTGATAATAATTGTACCAGTATTATATTTTCTACTACGTCTTTGGATTTGAGCTAAAAATTCTGCACCAAGTTCATTTCTCGTTGATAACAACACATGTGCCTCATCTACACACATTACTGTATTTACATTAGGATCTAAGCAAAGTCCCCAAGCATATTTTAAAATATTAAAGAATAATGCATTTCTAATATTTTCATCCGAATTCATTAATTCTTTTATATTGAATACAATAAAATCACTTTGAATATTTAAAGTTGTATGTCCTGTAAAATAGTAACGAAGTTCTTTTACCAAAGGTCGAATTTTTAATTCTAATCGTTCCATAACATCTCTTTCATGTGTCTTTTCAGTCATAGAAAGTAAACGTCCTTTAATAGTAGCATAAACATCATCAAAAGTTGGGTAATCTTCACTAGTAAATTTAGTATAATCAGAATCATAATCTATTTTATAACGTTTATATGTATCTTGAACCACTTCACTAAACATAGTAAGAACATCTTCTTCAATTTCAGGATTATAATATTTCATAAATGCTTTTAATTGTTGAATTGTTCTTGTTAAAACTGTATACCCTAAACCTTGATTAATTTCTTCTTCATCCGCATCAATGACAATTTCAAGAGGGTTTACCATTCCGAACTCTCCACCTTTTCCAAGGTCAAGAAAATCTCCGCCCATACTTTTGGCCATTTCTTCCAATTCACCTTCAGGGTCAATACAAACAATTTTATATTCATTTCGAATATGACTTCGAAGAAGAAGTTTGGCCGCGGTACTTTTTCCAGAACCAGAAGTACCTAAAATAATCATATTGGCATTATTTCGATTATGTTCTTTTTTAATTTGGTATAAAAATTGATTAAATAAAACAACTCCACCAGAGAAATCAACACCAAGTAATGTACTATTTCCCGGATCTTTAATACTATCAAAAATAAACGGATACATTGCCGCGATGGTAACAGAAGGAATTGGAGAACCCACTCTTTCTTCCACATCCTGAACAGGGAATATTGGAATCATTGATTTCAAAACTTTCTCTTGTTCAAACATTAAAGAAATTCCTCGCATACCTAGTGCATCCAAGTAATTTCTTACTTGCATTTTCTTGCTTTCCAACTCATCTTTGGTTTCTGCTGAAATTAAAATATGTAATTGAAAATCAAATATTCTTGCTTGAGTTGCTACCAACATAGAAATAAATTGCTCTAATGATTCATAATCTTGACGAATTCTTTCTTGAATTGTTTTATCGTTTTCACTTTGATATCTTGTTTTTAAATCAGCAATTTCTTTATTAATCATTCTTTGTAATGTTGATAATTCAATTGGAATATGTTTGGCTACAATTTTAATTCCTGATAAATTCGTTAAATTGGCTAAGTAACCTTGGGAGATAAATTTAGGGTAACTTACTACTGTTAAAATAGTACAATATCTTCCACTCATCATAAATTCTGTTGGTTTAAATTCTACTCCTTTAGGAGCAATTTGGGCTTTGATATTCATTAGATACTCACCATCCCACTAAAAGTTGTTGCAG
The DNA here is from genome assembly GCA_947594705.1 of uncultured Bacilli bacterium. Classification (GTDB taxonomy): domain Bacteria; phylum Bacillota_I; class Bacilli_A; order RF39; family UBA660; genus Ventrenecus. The sequence continues at coordinate 2,422 of CANQEG010000011.1, forward strand.
TTCCACCATTAAAGAAATTATCTAGAATCACTCTTAAATCATTATTACTTGTTTGTTGACTATTTAATCCACAATTGGCTAAATTACTAATTAAAGTATGAAGTCGTTTTTGAATGACATCCATTTTCTTTTCTTTAAATAAAATATAGTATTCTGTATCTACAACATTATATTCGGCACTCATAAACATATTAGCCTTATTAATATCTTGTGATATTAATTTTCTTGTTACAGCATTACTTGCATTATTATACAAAATTTGTAATTGAGATAAATATACATTAATATCTACTGGTCGATCTGCTACAACAAGCCAAAACTCAAATGTAATTGAATTATAAAAGTTTTGCAATTGATAAATTACATTATCTCTTGTTCCAGCATCTAATATAAAAATATTACGAGGAGATATTTTTACCCCTGTTACATATTCGCCATTTTCTAGTTGAATCATTCCATTCATAATATTTTTAAGAGGAACCCAATCTTCACTCCATTTACTTCCTATTTCTTCCTTTTTATTCTTTGCCATCTCTAATACACCAACCTTTCCAATAATACTTTCTTCGATTTAGGTAAAATGTTACTATATTTATTATTAATTGTAACACATTATGATAATTTGGTACAGGGATTACTAAAAATCCTGATATTAAAGCTGGTAATAAAACAATTAATGCCATTTGAAACGTTAAACCTTGAAAGATAAATAACATAATGAGTGTAGTGGTTACTCCTATTCCAAATATTCCTAAATCCACAGGAGTAAAAAAACCTAAAATTAATTTTGATTGTTTCGTGTTTGCTGGTATCAAATAATTTCCATTCATAATCTAAATCCCTTTCTATTCTTTTCATAAATTTCTTCTATACAATTTGCTATCGAATCATTTAGTGAATTAAATGCATCCAAATTCCATGCTTTGAGATTTTTAAATTTTTGAAAAGCAGTTAAATGAGCATTTTTTAAAATATGTGAATTTAATTTAGAAATTTCTATCTTTATTTTTTCCTCTTCATTTCGTTCTAACAATTGATTTTTTAAAAATTTCAAATATTCTTCGTATTCATTTTTTATTTTTATAAATTCATTTTGTAATTTTTGTTGTTTTTCCAAATTATTTTCTAAAGAAATTTTTCTTTTTAAAAGTATTATATAATTTTCTAATGAAATTTTTTTTAACTTTTCAGAATCCTTTAAGATTTCTAATGATATTGTATCACTTTCTAAAAGCTCATCTAAAATATTATTTATTTTTTTTAAAATTTCTCTACATTCTTGATAAGCTTTCATATCATACTCTGAAATATCACGATGAGCAGTTGCCCAATTAGATATATTCCCAAATAAATCCACAAAATCACCTACTTACCTTGCTTTTTGGCTTCTGATTCTATTCTTTGTGCAACCCTTGTAGATAATTCTGAATTAGCACTTTTAATAGCGTCATTACTACTTGAAAATAAGCTTTCTATATACGTTTTATTTGAATCATTACTATTAGTATTTAAAATAAAGTCCTCTAAAGATAAATTTTGAGAATCAATTGCACTTTCTTTAAATCTTTTTATCGAATCGCTATAAATAGAAGAAGCATTATCCATTATAGCAGAAGCATTTTGCAAAGACTTGGTACGATAAGATGTGATTAATTCTCTTAATTCAGAATCATAATCTTTCTTTAATCCTTCAGCATCATATTTTCCGCCATTTTTCAAATCATATCCCGAAATAATATCTTTTTTCATATCTTCTTTCATATCATGTTCTAGTTGAGCCATTTGCGTTAACATGGTTGGAGTTACAGATTGTCCTTTATGTGTTTTACCAGTAGATTTCATAATCTCCATTTCGTTTAATAAATCAGCATAATTCTTAAAACTTTCTAAACCTTCTACACCGGGTATAGAATATTCTTTATTAGCCTTGAAAACATTTTTATTTTTATTTAAAATTGCTTCAGCTCGATCATCAATAGCTTTTCTTGCACTTTTTACTTCATTTGCCTTAGATTGAATATTTTTTAAAGCATCCAATCCTAAAGAAACACCAGCAAATTCGCCAATTTTATTTCCAACATCCGAAATACGTCCAGCAACTGCACCTAAAGGACCACCATGTGCTGCAATATAAGATTCTCTTTTGCCACGATTTTCTAGACCTGCTTTGGCTCCCGATTCAGCTGCTTTTTTCATATCACTAAAGTTCTTTGCGCCTTTTCCACTTTTATAAGCATTATACACTCCTGCTGTTGTATCAGAAATAGTTGAACCAATTCCACCAACTAGTCCTCCTGCCAATGCAGATAATTTACCAGCTCCACTTGCTTTTGAGACATTTCTCCAAGTATTTCCAAATCCATTAGTAACACCTCTAACAAGTCCAGTTGCGCCAGCACCTACCATTGCTCCTCCAGCAAAGAACCCACCTGCTTTTAATTTATCGCCAATACCAAGTTTTAATCCACCCGTATCAATTCCTAATAAATCACTTATCATTTTTGGAGCTTGTTTAGCAAAGGCTAAAATTCCCATTATGATAATAGCAAAGGCAAGTTTTCCTTGAATTCCACTTTCACTTCCAAAAAATTGATCTAAGGAAGCAGAATTTGCGATTGCATTGATAAAATAAATTGCCAAATACATAATTGCCACACGTACAAACACTTCAAAATAAACCGATAAAGTTTGTTTTAACCACTTATCAAAAGTTCCTTTTTTTCCAGGAATTACTCGCATAATGACGGGAATAGGAGCAATTAATTGTAAAAAAGCAAATTTTACAACTCGAATTCCCAAATCAATCGTAAATGTAAGTAAAACATAAACTAAGAAAACTCCTGCTGCTGTAGATATAACTGGTTTATAATCAATTCGAGCTTCAGTACCACTTCCACCTGTTGCATTAATTAATGTTGCCTTATTTGCTACTGCTTCATTCATCATTGGCATAGCCGAATAATCACCATTCTCTAAAATATCAGCTTTTAAATCATACCAGTTATAATCAGCATTGGTGTTGGCCCTTTGAGTAATTGTAAAGTTAACATTATCAGGATTCAAAAATGTATTTAAAACAGTAAACGATAAAACATCTCCATATTGAAGCATGGCATCTTTATTTTCATCATCTTCATCTAGACCAGTCATTGGTGTTCCTAATACTAACGATCCAATTAAATTAGAAGCTAAAACATAATTTTGAAGTCGATAAGCATAACTAAAAATAGTTGGTAAAAATCCTAAAATTACTAAAGAAATGACTAAATTAGAGGCAATTTTAGATACTCCTTTATCTCCTTTAGAAAGTTTTTCGGGATCCACAATAGCTGTTAATAAAGCATACGCCAAATAAAACAACATGAATACGCCTAAAACAACATAAATTCGATTGGCAAAATTGGCAAAAAAGTTATCTTCAAAAATTCTTGTTGCAGCAAGTTTAATAAACAATTGATAACATTGAGAGGCAAACCAATAGATGACCGAATCTATCCATAAAAGCAAAAACTGAATACCGGTATTTACAGCTTTCCAAATGGTAGAACCTAATGTTCCAATCAAAATCAGTTTCATACATTTCCCTCCTTTTTAATTTCCTATTCCAGAAGTATTTATATTATATAATCCAAATAAATGAAATAATAAATCTAAAAACATTGGTAAGAAAAAGATAATTAATCCAATTACAATTCTTTTTATCGTTCTTTTATTGGTTTTCTTTAAATCATCGGCATTAGAACTGGCAATCGCTTTGATATAATCAATAGATGATAAAAGAATTACTAATATTGGTGTGGCAATTCGAATAATTAAATACAATGTATTCATAAATTCGCCAAACTCTGTTAAATCTCCATTACATTTTACAAATATTGTTGGACACGAAGGTGTATCGGTTTTAATGTTTGGAAAAATTTCGAGATGATCATCTTCGGTACGACCATTTTCTTTGTCCGAAGAAGATGACGTTGAAGAAGAAATTTCACTACAATTTTTAGGATAAATAGTATAAAAATTTTCATTTGGAACATTGATAACATTTTGCACCATAAATTCTTCCGAATACCAATTACTTGTTTTTGAAGAATCATATTTTGTAGCGGTATTAATAATATAGTATTGATTGCCATTTTTTTTTGCTATTCCAACATAATGACTATTTGAGGTAAAAACACTTCCACTATTTACCGAAGCAAGTACTGCATGACCTTTTTCTAATTCGGCATCAACAGCTTCTTTGGTTTTAGAAATAGGCATCATATTCATATCAAAAGCATCATGAAAAGAAGAAGAACCAGAAATAATTGTATATTTTACAGTGTTGGCATAATCATAATAATTAGAACATAGCCAACTACTGACATCTTGAGGAGTTGTATTTTTCCCATAACTTTTCAAAATAGATGCAACAGTTAAAGGGTAACAACCTTGGTATCTTAAATTTCGTCCATTAGAACAATAAGGAACACTTTCATAATCAATTGCAAAGTATGTTGTAATGTCATCCCCTATTTGGCATTCTGCTGCTTCTACATTTTTAATCAAACCAAAGAAACAAAATAATAGTAAAAGTAACTTCATCCTCTTCATAATTCCTCACTCTTTACATATCTATATTTTTTATTATTTAACGCCTTGAAAAGAAATTCACCATTTCCCATATATCATTATACTATAAATCAGGAAATCCCACAATTAGAAATATCATATAATCCGAATAATTCAAAAATTAAATCTAATAAATTTGGTAAAAAGAAAATAATAAGTCCAATCATAACCCGTTTCATCGTTTTTTTCGTTACTTTCTTAATATCATCTTCTTTCGCTTGCGTAAGAGCTTTCATGTAATCTATCGTTGTTAAAATGATAATAATCATTGGTGTAATAATACGAATGATAAAAAATAAATCATTCACAAATTTTTTAAATTCTGTTTCTTCACCATAACGATCATAAAATAAGGTATTACATCCTATTTCTTTCGTAGAAAGCTTTACTCTTCCAAATATATTAGGATAAGGATCATCCAAAGCACCGCCACCCAGATAACCACCAATTTTACTTGTTTCAGGATTTTTCACATCTACTCGATCTTCCATACCCATTGCACTAATTGCGGCATTTTTTTGACCTGTTGTCCACCGTGAGCCATCTCCCACATGTTTTGTAGCTTGCACACTCATAATGGCATTGAGATATTCTTCATCTGAAATACCTTCATGATACGTATTTACTAAAGCACGATACGTTTGCGAATTTTTAGATTCTAAATATAAAGTTCCGTCTCGTACTGCGACAGACCAAACAGTTCCTCTTATGACTGGGCCAAACGTTTCTAAGTCAATTCCTACTTGTTTTAACTTTTCTTTGGTCGGTTTATAATATTCATCATAAGCAATTTCATCTTGGGCATCATAAAATCTTTCATCTTCTAAAGCCGCATAATTTTTCCATAAACTAATGAATCTAGTACGATTTTTACGAAAATACGCCGCTCTTCCACTTGTTTTATTAGAAGCATTTAAAAACTCTTGAAATCCTCCATACATTTGAGCATCAATTTCAACCATTTTTTCCATAAAACGATATAAATCATCATATTGATAATGAAATTGATAACGACCAAAAGCTACTTGATTGGCACATTCAGAATACCCTTGATTTTTTACTCCAACTGTACCTGATTCAAAATAAGTCCAATACATCCAAATAGTTTCTCCATGTACATCCGCAAAGTCTGAAGGATAATAGGCTTTTACTACAATCGGAAAAAGTAGAAGTAGGAATAAGAAAAAGATTTTTTTCATGATCCACCTCCTATTCCACAACTTCCTAAATCATATAAACCAAACAAATGAAATAATAAATCTAAGAACATTGGTAAGAAAAAGATAATTAATCCAATCATAACTCGTTTCATCATTTTCCTCGTTGCTTGTTTTACTTTGTCAGCATCTTGCGCTAATAAAGCCGATACATAATCAATGGTTGATAAAATAATGACTATTACTGGTATCGATATCTGAATTACATAAAATAAATCATCAATCAATTCTTTTAATTTTGTTTCATTCCCTTTTGAATCAAAAAAGTAAGTATTACAACCAACATCATCATAAGTTTCTAAATTTACTCTTCCAAATATATTAGGATACGGATCTACATAACGACCATTCGTAGGTCCCTTTTTGCTAGAACTAGAACCTCCTACACTATTGGGAGCAAGTTCAATTAATACTTCAGCTAGAGCTTTGGCAAGTTCATCTTTATGATCTAAATAAGCCGAAAATTGCGTTTGATTATCCATAAAAACAGTTTCTAAATAATATGTAGGAATACTTCTTTGTTGATAAAATTTTGTAATCGTTCCTAAAGTACTACCATAAAACTCTCGATCGGTTCCGTACATAGCACTACCAGTACCTATAGTATCTACAACTTTTTGGGCAATTTTTAAGCCATTCTCTCTTAATACTTCATTTCTTCCCATAACCAAAGAATAATTTGCACCGCCTGCATTAAAATGAAGTTCAAAAACCATGGAATATTTATCAGCTCCATTTGCATCTACATGATTTAATAATTGACTAGAATACGTTCCAATGGTCGCGGTTCTATAACCACAGCAATTTGATACTTCCGGATTAGGACAATTACGAGCATTTTGTCTTTCAACCTCATCACTTGCCCAATAAGAATCCCCAATAATTTCATTAGCAATTTCATAATTTATTCCTTTAGAATCCATATAATTAGCAATTTTATCAATCATCTCACGGGCTTCTTTATTTTCATAATATCTTACACCATTGATTTTTGTTGAAGCATGATTACAATCTTTTCCTAAACCATGAGCAGCTACCAATAAAATTTTTTTAGAATCTTTTTGAGGAGTACTTGTACTAGCTGAAACAGTTTCATCCACTTCTTTTTCAAAATGTTGATAATCTTTTAAACTACTCCAATCTCCACCCCAAGTAAAGCCATGTTTCGTAAAAATTTGATATACAATGCCATTTTTTTTAATGACATGAGAATCAAGAGAACTTTCTCTTTTCGAAATATACTCATCATCCGTAGGAGGTTTTACTTCATTTCCTTTTATATAGGGATTTTCATAAGGATTAATATCAATAGCCATTCCTTTGGCATGATTTGATAAACTTGAACCATTGGTGATAGGTCGATAATTAAAGGAACTTGTATTATTTGATGCCATAGAAGCATTATCAGCTGCATCAACACCTCCAGAAGTAAAAAAATTATCTATTAGTTGCATTGTATAAATCTCTACTTTATTTTGATATAATTCTTTAAATACTTCTAACACATCTGAGGCTAAATTTGTATGCACGATCATCTCGCCAACAACAGTATTTCCTTCATAATTATAATAAATCATTTTTAAATATTTTAAAGATTCTAATTTGACACTTCCATCAGTCGGAAAGGATTTACCATATATTCTTTGATAAATAGAATCTCCTTCTTGTATTTCATAACTTTGAAAATATTCATCTATTGATGTAGTATCATTTACAATCGTTCCTACTTCTAAAGTATCAATTTCAGATGCATAAACTGGATCTAATAAACCAAAAAGAATAAGAATGAAGAAAATTAAAATAAGGATAATTCTTTTTTTCATTACAACCAGTTCCTCTCTTAATTATTTTATCAAAGAAAAACCAAATCGACAAGATTCGGTTTCTAATTATTTTGATTTCCTGTACAATTTCCAACATTCCATATACAACGAAAGCAATTTTGATAATCGGCATCATAATTTTGCCAACTATCTACCCAACTAAATACTAAATCAATCACGGCTGGTAAAAAGAAAATACAAACACCAGCAATCGCTCTAAAAATTAATGATTTAATAGCTTTTTTAATTTCATCATCTTTAGAACCTACCATTGCATGGAAAAAATCTAATGCACCAAACGCTATAATGATAATAGGAATCACTATTTTGGCAATTCTTACCATGTGTCCAATAAAAATAAGGGTGGAACTAAGTCCCGTACAATAATCTACATTCATATTTTCACCTACTTACATTGATTTACTCTAAAAATACATTTTTGACAAGCATCAAACTCGCCTTTAATATTTCCAAAATCACTAATCAAAGAAAATAATACACTGATAATCGTCGGAATAAAGAAAATAATGACACCTGCGACAATACGAAATAATAAAGATTTAGCTGACTTTCTAATTTCATCATCTTTAGAGCCTACAATTGCGTGGAAGAAATCAATAATTCCAAAAACGATAATTAAAATAGGAATTAATATCTTAACAATTAACACAACTCTTCCTAAAAACATGAGTGGTTCTTTAATTTTTCCACATTCACTACTTTCCAAAGGAATATCTTGATTGCCCGGAGCATCTACAATATTGCCATTTTCATCTACTGTACCATAAGAAGAATTAAAATAATAAATATCTCCCGGCACACCAGGACCATCACCATTATTTAGTATAATTCGATCAGAATTAATAATTGTAGCCCCTTCATCTAATAAATCATCTCTCGTATAAGTCTTACATTTATTTTCTTTTTCACAAAGAACATATTTATCATTTTTCATATAATAAAACATATTACTAGTTCCATTTTGTGAGTTATCATACTCTTCTTGGGCTTGTTCATCTAAATAGTAAATCACATCTTGATAAGTAATCGTATCACGACTTATCGTAAGTCCTGGAGTATCAAAGGAAACATCTACACACCCTGGGTGATCTCCACCACATAAACTATAAATTCCATCTTCTTTTTCATAATAATACCCATTTGTCGCAGCATGAACCGCTCCTATGCAAAGTAGAAAAAGAAATCCTAAAAACACAATTTTTTTCTTCATATTAATTCGTCCCTTCTATATGACAACTCTTACTACAAGTTTCTTCACAATTCGGATTTAAAATACAATCTGCACAGCAACACCAGGCATTCTTATAACCATCTTTATTCCATTCTGTAACTAAACTTAAAATAAACATAACAATACCAGGTAATAAGAAGATAAAGACACCAGCGATAATTCGAATCAAAATATTTTTAAAAGCTTTTTTCAAACCATCATCTTTTTGAGAAGTCATAGCTTTATATAAATCAGAAGAACCAAAACTTACTAAGATAATAGGAATAATAATTTTTATAAAACTTACAATAATTCCAATAAATTTTGCTGGTTTCCGATAAGAAGGTTTTAAACAAATACTATCAATATTTGTGCTAGTATCCACTTTATAATCAGGTTCTTCTGGTTCATCAAAGTCATTATCATTAGAATCATCAGAATCATTATTATCATCTGAATCTATTCCATTAAAAGCATCTTTTAAATTATTTTCTAATTTTTTATATGTATTTTTATAATCAGTCACTTGATTTTTTAAAGAATTATATTCACTTTCATCAAAACATTTATAAACATTATATTCTTCCTCTAATTGATTTAAAAAAACATTGAATGCTGATTGTTCATAACTCAAATATTTATCGCATTTTTCATATTTTCTCATAGAATCAACACTAGCTACACCATTTTTTTCACTTTCTGACAATTGAAATTCATCACAAGAATTATTATAAAAATTGGCAATTTCATCATCTAATGTGTCAAATAAATCATTATAGTAACCTTCATTATATTTCTGACACATATCATCATTTAATTCAGAATTTGCATTTTTTTCACTAGCAATAGCCCAATAATTTCCTTCTTCAGCTGCCAATTGTTGAGCTTCATTATAATCATTTGTAAAATAAAATGGTAACTGAGGTGATGCTATTTCTCCACTTTGTGTTTGAATTGCTATATAAGTAGGACAATCCGTACTACCAGTTTTTAAATAATCAGTAAGATTAAATGTAGATGTTTTTTTTACTACAGCTCTTGTACTATAATCAGTTTGATACACACAATCGACATGCGTTCCTCCAGTAATTTGTAATCCAAATAATGTCATCCCAGAAGTATACCCTAAATTACAAGTTAAAGTTCCACTTTTTATAACACTTAAATGTCCTGAAGTAACAGGATATTCACAACTAAAATTAGTTTCTATTTTTGCATTTGCTACACTAATCAAAGATAAAAAAGAAATTAGAAATGCAATAACTTTATAACCCTTCATATTTTTCACTCATTTCTAAGTCAATATTATTATAACAATATTTTATATAAAAAACTAGTAATTTCACCTTACTATTTTTTTATTTCACACTTATTCGGACTCAATATACAATTGACACAATTATCAAAATCAGTAGTTTTTTTAGAGGAAATAACATTTTCTGCTAATCCAAAGATAAAACTTAAAATACTTGGTAATAGGAATATTATTGCTCCAATAATAATTCGAACAAGAATAGATTTGACATATTTAGGGGCTTCTTCCGGTTTATCAGAAGTCATAATTTTAAATAAATTCATCACGCCCATTCCTATAATAATAACAGGAACCATAATTTTAACTAAAAATACAATAAATCCTAAAAACTGTAAGGTTCTAGCAACTGTTGGTTCTTCGCAAACATTTTTTATAGATATATTACATTTTTCTTTATTTTTTCCACATAAAGGATCTGGCTCAAAACCATGTTGATCTTGACTTCCCAGTTCCTCTTTTTTTATTTCATCAGAAGTTTCGTCTGTTCCAGTTACTCCTTCATACCCAAGAAAATCACTTTTTGTTGTAATATAACATTTATCAACATCATTATCACAATAAGCATATAATGTACCATTACATCCTTGAGAAAACAACTCTGCTTCTTGATCTTTTATAAAAGTATTATCCACTGTATAACGATCACTGTCAATGGAATATGTAACTTCTCCATCTTCATAAAACACATGAATTTCTGGAATTCGACTACTTGATTTAGGAACAATATCACACTTAAAAGATGTATTCTCGCGATCAGGATCTACAAAATCTAAGCCATTATTTTCTATTTCTTCTGGAATTAAAGTATCTAAATTACCTGAGGTAAAATTTTTGGCAAACGTAACTTCAATATTTTCATCCACATCCGTTTTTGCCTTAATATCTGGACAATATAAACCATCTTTTTCTTCGGTAATAAAGTCTCCACCTTTTAAATTACTATATACTTTATTAGAAGAAAGAGTAGAACTTTCAGTTTGCATTCCTTTTATCTCAGCAGTTCCTTTTCCACTTGCAAATACAACATAAGAAACATCATAAGAAAAATACTCTTCATAATGATAGTTACATTTTACACATTGAAATGTGGCATTATCACAATTTGTTTCTTCTGCCCAAACAATTTGAGGAAGAAACATTAAAAATAATAACAATATTAATTTATAACTTTTTTTCATAAGAAATCGACTCACTTCTCTTTCATTATAACAACAAACAAAGAAAAAAACTAGTAAAACTAGTTTTCTTTACATACTTTCTACCAAGCTTCGTCAGCAGCATCAGCACATGTAGGATCATTTGGATTTGAAATACATGTCCGACAAACTTCCCAATCTTCTTGAGCACCAGACTCAGAAAAGTTAGAAATCATACCCATTACTACATTGACAATTGTTGGAATAAAGAAGATTACAACTGCTGAAATAGCACGGAAGGCAAGTGATTTGGTTGCTTTTTTGATTTCATCATCTTTTGAAGCAATCACCGCTTTTCCTAAATCTAACATTCCCCAAATAATAAGCAAAATCGGAATTATGATTTTAAATACCAATAATACAATTCCTACAACTTGCCAAATATTTGCTGTATTACTACAAAAACCTTCATAGGTTCCAGGTGTAACTTGTCCCATATAACTAAACCTCATTTCTTTTTTTTACTATAATAAGTATATAAAATAATTATTCCATTGTCAAATTCTTTCTTTTAAAACTGTAAACTTTTGTATATTTTTTTAAATTTGTTTTAAACTAATATTGTGATGATTATGGAAAAAGAAAAATTAAAAAAGAATTTACTTGATTTTATTCAAAAGGGAACATCTTCTTTTACTTGTATCAAAGAAATCAAAAAAATTTTACAAGAAAATGATTATATAGAATTAGAGGAAACAGATGCATGGCAAATTAAAGAAGGAAAGTATTTTATAGTTAGAAATGATGCTTCTTGTATTGCCTTTCAAATTCCCAAAAAACAAACAAGTTTTCATATAATAACTACTCACTCTGATACACCAGCATTGCTATTAAAACCGAATGGAGATTATTGGAAAGAAAAATATTTAAAATACAACATCATGCCTTATGGAGGTCTTTTAAATTATGGCTGGCTTGATCACCCACTTTCCCTCGCAGGTAGAATTTATATTGAAAAAGATCATACTCTTGAAAAGAAAATTGTCGATTTACATAATATTACCGCGGTAATACCAAGTGTAGCCATTCATCAAAATGACAAAGCCAATACCAATTTGGATTTAAATATGCAACTAGATTTACAACCTATATTTGCTATTGATGACCAAAAAAGTACTTTTGAAACTTTACTAAAACAGGAATTAAAATTAGGAAAAAACGAAAAAATAAGTGATTTTGATTTCTTTTTATATAATAAAACACAACCATTCACTTTTGGCTTTCATGATGATCTTTTACTTTCCCCAAGAATAGATAATTTAACAAGTGTCAGTGCTTCTTTAGAAAGTTTTTTAGAAAGCACTCCAAAAGATATAGCAGTTTTTTGTACATTTAATAATGAAGAAATTGGAAGTTTAACCAAAGAAGGTGCAGAAAGTAGTTTCCTATTAGATACCTTAAAAAAAATTGCGGCTTCTTTAGAACTTGATATAACAAGTACATTAGCCAAATCTTTTATAATTAGTTCCGATAATACGCATGCCGTTCATCCCAATCATCCAGAATTTAAAGATGATACAGGTTCTTGTTATTTCAATGAAGGATTTGCTATTATAAAAGAAATTTCTTCCACAACGGATTCTAGTTTTTCTTCTCTTTTAAAAAGTATTTGTAAAGAACATAACATTGCATATCAAAATGGAACGCAAAAAAATGATTTAACAGGTGGCTCAACTCTGAGTGGTCTTTCGTTAAGACATGTAAGTGTTACTTCTATTGATGTTGGTATTCCTGAGCTAGCAATGCACTCTTCCATGGAAGTTTGTTCTTTCAATGATTACTATTCTTTATACCAAATGATGAAACTATTTTATAATACTTCTATTACCATAGAAAAAGGAAAAATTAAGTGGTCTTAGTTTTTCCTTTTTTAGTTGTTGTTTTACTTTTTTCTTTTTTCGTTCCCTTTTTTTCTGTCTTTTTTGTTTTTTCTTTCTCTTCTTCTGTTTTCTTTATTTCATATTCACTTTCTAATATTTTTTGTTCTTCAATAAGTTTTTCGTTTTTCATTTCTTCTTCTTTTGTAGTAAGAATTACTTTTGTTCCAGCGACAAAATCATGAAGTCCTCTGCCATCTTGTCTTACTAATACCATAAATAAAGTGATATAAAGAAGAACTGAACCAATTAAATTTACATTGTTATAATAATTAAAATAATTATTCTCATTCATAAAGGTAACAATTAATTGTAAAGCAATTGTAATAATCAAATTACTTAAAATAACACATCGAATGATAGAACTTACTAAAGAAATATCACTTCCATCTTTATTGACAACACGAACTTGTAAAAGTTTTTTGCCAATTGTTTGTCCTTTCATTATAAATTGTAATACTCCAAAGTAAAGCAAAACACAAACCATATCAATGACAACAGAATTCCAATTTAAACGATATAACTCATACGCAATTGGAATATAGGCTCCTTTATACTCATCCATACTAATATCATTGTTGGTAAGTTTTTCTTGTACCATCACAAGTTCATTATACTTTTCAGAATATTGAACACGATTAGGATTTAGTATTGGTAAATAAGAAAGAAGTGTAACAATCGCTGAAATAATAAATAAATCAATTAAATAAGCCCCTGCTCTTCGAAAAAATGTTCCCATAAGAACCTCCTTACATTATAGTTTAATTGTATCATAAAATTCTTGAAAAGAAAATTCTATTTTTCTCTTACTAAAACAACGTCATCAGCAAGTACTCTTCCTTCAATATCAAATTCATTAGAAGAGTGTTCATTAATTAAAGTATACCCAATTACTTGATAACCTTCTTGTAAAAAAGCATCATATTCTTCCATATTTTTAACATTTACAATGTTCTCATTATTTTGCATTACAATAGATTCAATAATATGATATGTATCATTATCATAATAAGCATCTTTCATAGTTTCATCTTGTAAAGAATAAATATCTTGGGCAATTTTTGCATGTTCTTTTAAAGCAACAATATCACCTATTTCTTTTTCTTGATAATCTTTATTCGAAACCGCTAACTTACTTTGTAATGTTTCTAACTTGGCTCGTACTTCTTCGAATCTTTCATTTACTTTTTCTTCTTTAGATTCTTCTGGCTCTATTGCAATAACAATTTCACTTTTATCTTCTACAGCTTTTTCGACTTGCGCAACAAATGTATTTTCAGTATTATTAGTTACATTTTGTTCTTGTTGATTTTCGTTATTATTAGACTCAGTTTGATGTTGAAGGTAATAACTTGTTCCTCCTCCTAATAATAAAGCAGCAGCTAAAATTACCGAAGTAACTCGTACTTTAAATCCATATTGAATCTTTCGAAATTGCTTTTTCATTCCACTTAGTTTTTCTTTTGGTAATTTTTCAAAAGTTTCTATAAATTCACTTATATTTTCTTTTACTTTTAAATAAGATTTTTGTTTCTCCGAAAGTTCTTCTTCATTAGAAGTATCTTCTAAATAATTTTGGTAAAAACGATAATTATCATATTCTTCTGAATTTAATGGAACAAATTGATAAAATAAATTTAAATTATCATCGGCAATATCTCTAGAATAAACATGAATATTTTGATATTCTTTTTCTGTATTTTCTTCCATTACTTCATTCATATCAGTATAAATATCTTGTACTTGAACCACAAGATCTGCCATTTCTTGACCACTGAAATTTTCCTTATTTTGATATTTTTTATATAATTTATACTCTTGATAACTACAATAATCTAAGAAATTTTCATCAGAATAGTGTGGATGAAAGAAATCACTTACACGATGAAGAAATTTATCTTTCAAAGATAATTTATCTGCTTTTCGACTTCTTTTTTTCTCTTTTTCTTCTTTCTTTTTTCTTTTATTACTTATTTTTTCCCAAAAAGATACTTTTTTCATTTCTTCCTCTACTGGTTCTTCTTCGATAAGTTGTTCTTTCTTTGGCTTTTGTTCCATATCTTTTCTTTGTTCTTTTTTTCTTTTGGCCTGATTTAAAATACTATCATGATAATAATTTTCGGTAAAATCATAAGAATTTGTTTGAAAATCATACATAACTTCAATATCTTTTTGATATTTCTTTATTGTTTCTTCATTCCAATCATTTTTTTCTAAATCTTTCGCCAAATTTGCCAATAAACTTTTTTCAATGGAACTTACTGTACCATCCATATAGGAACGAGAATTTAAAATTTTCTTTTTTAACGTTTCACTTTTTTCTTTTTTTATTTTTTCTAAATCTTCTAATAATTCTTTATAATGAATCATAAATTGATTCCCCCTTTACGTAAAATATATTATACACAAAAATAACCAAATGTCAAAAATCACTTTAAAAGAAGTTGAGGATTTTTATGTGTTTTATTTTCCTCTAATCCTTCTAAAGTAAATTCTAAAATATTTACAAACAAAAATAAATTAGAAATATCAAATTCACATATATTATTTAAATCATAAATAATATTTCGATATTCATGAATAAATTTTCTTAATGGTATAGGCAGTTCTCTTTCTATTATGGTTTGTGAAACCTCATAAGTTTCTTGAAATGTAGTATCATATTGCTTTCTTAAATGTGGTTGAATTAATACTTCATACGCTTCAATTACGATTGGACTAGGATTTTCTTTCATTTTTTTTATAAAAGCTTGTAATATTTCTTTTTCTTTACAATCCTTTGAAAGACCTAGCGCATCATAATAATTTTTTTTCATTTTTCGTTCCTTTTCTTTCGTGATATTTATTCTATCATATTATAATTATTTTTCAAGAAAAAAAACTATTACTGGTAACGCAATAGTTTATTTTATATTTTTTAAAAGTTCTTCTTTTTTCATTGTAGAATAACCTTTTAATCCTTGTTCTTTAGCAACTTCTTTTAATTCTGCTAAAGTCATTTTACTATAATCTTTTTTCTCTTCTTTAAGAACTTTTTCTTCTTTCTTTTCTTCTTTTTCTACTTTTTTCTCAGATTTTACACCATTTTGTAAAGCTTTTTTAGCATCTTCTACTAATTTAGAAAAAGATTTTGGATTATCAATTGCAAGTTCCGATAACATCTTACGATTAATTTCGATTCCCATAATAGAAAGTCCATTCATAAATTTAGAATAAGAAATATCATTTTCACGACATGCAGCATTAATTCTCGTAATCCATAATTTTCTAAAATCACGTTTCTTTTGTCTTCTATCACGATAAGCATACGCTCCACTATGGAAAACTTGTTCTTGTGCTGTTTTATATAAACGATGTTTACTTCCAAAATATCCTTTTGCTTCTTTTAGAACTTTTCTTCTTCTTGTTTTAGAAACAGTTCCACCTTTTACTCTTGCCATATTTTACACCACCCTTACTAGATAACAGATTTAATTCTGCTAGCTTCTCCTTTACTTAATGTTCCTTTATTTCTTCTTTGACGAATTTGTTTTGCACTATCTTTACTTGTGATATGATTTCCTCCACTTTTCTTAAAAGTAAGAGTTCCATTTTTACGTTTTTTAAACACTTTACTACTTGCTTTATGTGTTTTCATTTTTGGCCCTTTTGCCATCTTTATTCCTTCTTTCTATTTTTTAGGTGCTAAAAGAAGATACATATTTTTTCCTTCCTGTTTTACAGGAGTATCTATAACACTTACTTCTTTCACTTGTTCTGCAAATCTTTCTAACACTTCACGTCCTAACTCGGGATGAGCCATTTGTCTTCCTTTAAAACGAATAGAAACTTTTATTTTATGTCCTTTTTCCAAATATTCTTTCGCATTTTTAACTCTTGTTTCAAAATCATGAACATCAATGGTTACTGACAAACGATATTCTTTCATTTCTTTATTCGTTTCTCTTTGTTTTTTCATAGCTTCTTTTTGCTTTTTTGATTTTTCATATTTATACTTATTGTAATCAATAATTTTTCCAACTGCTGGTGTGGAATTACCACTCATAAGTACCAAATCTAATCCGGCAAAATTCGCGATAGTTTTTGCATCTTCCAAACTTTTTATTCCCAAATGCTCTCCATTAGGACCGATTACCATTAACTCTGAAACATGAATCTCATCATTAATTGGTAATTCTTCTGTTTTCTTTGCTATAAAAATGCACCTCCATACAATATAAAAGGCAGATAATCACTATCCACCTAAAAAACTTTTTTTAAAACTCACAAATTCTATTCAAAAGCTTTAACCCAGTACTTTTTGCACTCAGGTGAATGGTGGATTCCATTTCTTCCTTTTTTTATAACACAATACATTCTACATAAATATATGCACTTTGTCAAGTATTTTTGAAAAAATCATTCTAATAAATATTGCCCTTTTTAGCAATCGCTTCGATTTCTTCCACTTTTAACCCTGTACTTTTTGATATTAATAAAACAGGCATATTTTCTTTTATTAAATTTTGGGCTATTTTTATTTTTTCTTGCTGTTGTCCTTTTTTTAATCCAAGTTTTTCACCTTTTTTTAATCCTCGTTTTTCGCCTTCTTCTAAATAAATATATTTGGTCTTGTTCTCAATACTAAATATTTCGTTTGTTTCTCTGTCGTTCATATAGTCACAGTAATAATCAGAAATTGTCATAAAAATTTTCTCCCTTCCAATTTGTCTTCTTTCTTTATTGCTTTTAGCTCCCATCATTCTTAGATGTTTCCATAACATATCACTTTCACCTTCATAATACTTCATTTTTCTAATCTCGTCAAGTCTTAGTACATAAATCTCAATTTCTTCAGTAAGAATTGTTTGTTTTTCATTTTGAAACTGATATTTACTAAACCATTTTTCTTCTATTAATTTTCTTGGGCTTATCCTATCAGCAATAATAATTCCTATTACTTTTTTACTTTTTTTATATTCTTCTTTATTTTTTAATTGATTGCCATAAATTCTTGATAAATAGGCAATTGTTTTTTTAATTCCCGTTTCATTTAATATTCCAAAAGCTTCAATGCTTATAAAACAATGATTTAATACTACGAGTAAATCTCCACGCATAGATTTTCGTTTATATTTACATTTTTGAATTGGAACCTCTTCATATACTTCCTTAAAAAAATCCATTTTATGAATATGTTGAAAGAAAGCATCTAAAAACGACTTTAACACTTCAGGATGTTCTCCATAAATTGCTTTAAAAATATGATCTTCCAATAACTTAGTTTTCATAAAAAATTTGTCCTCCTACTTATATATACCGGAAGATACATCAAAATCCCTTTTTTTCTTTGGTAAATTTTTTATTTTTTTTCATATTATTTACATTTTATTTACATATTGTTATAAAAAAAAGAAATCTTAATTGACTTCTTTTAGAACATTATTTTTATATTCTTTGCATGCTTCATCTAAATCTCTTAGCAGTAAATCGATGTCTGCTTCATTAGGAGTTCTTACTCCACTGGCATATTTATGCCCACCTCCACGATATTTAGAAGCAATTTCATTAATAATAGGTCCTTTGCTTCTAATATTTACTTTATAAATTTCATTTTTTGCATCATAAGTTACAAAAGTCCAAACTAGCACATCCTTGATATAATTAAAATCATTTATCATATTAGAAGCCGTAGAAGAATCAACTTTCATTTCTTCAATCACACTTTGCGAAATTTTTACATAAGCAAAACCATTATCTGTAACGGTTAAATGATCGGATAAATACCCATGGAAACGAACTTCTTCAATGGGTCTTTCATATAATTTTTCATAAAGTTTAGGAAAATCTATTTTACTTCTTTTTAATAATTCCGTAACAATTTCAAATGTTTCCACAGTTGTATAAGAAAGTAAAAAACGATCACTATCAGAAACAATTCCTAAAAATAAATTAGAAGCAACTTTTTCACTAAAATGATAATGAATTTTTAATAAAAACTCGGTAACCATTTGACAAGTACTGCAAGCACTTTCCATAATCCATTCAATTCCTTTAAAATCTTCTTCAAAAGGATGATGATCAATTTTAATAACTTCTTGATAATCAAGTCCCTCAATTCCATCAATTCGATAAAAATTAGGTACATCAAGAGTAATCAATAAAACTTTTTTTAAAGTTGCAACATCTACTTTATCTAAATTTCCATATTTTTTAAATTTAGAAACACTCGCTCCAACGGCAAAAACTTTTTTATGAGGAAACATTTCTAATATGGCATCCCGAAGAGCAATTTGACTGCAAATGGCATCCGGATCTGGACCAATATGTCTTGCTAAAACAATCGTATCGTATTGTTTTATTTTTTTTAAAATGACTTTATAGATGTCTCTCTTCATAAAAAACCTCTTTCTATTTTATATAAGAATACGTATCTCTTGCAATCATGACTTCTTCATCAGTTGGAATTACATAAGCAGGAATCAAAGAATCTTCTGCCGTAATTTTACCTTCTTGCATTTCTTTAAAACCAGCAATATTGTTATTTGCTTCAGAATCTATTTTTACTCCTAAGAAAGCTAATTTTTTCATAATTCTTTCTCTTTCTTCAGGACCATTTTCTCCTATTCCGGCGGTAAATACAATTGCATCGCATCCTTCAAGTTCAAAATAATACTTAGCAATATAATCTACTATTCGTTTGACAAACATTTCCATTGCAAGAAGTGCATCTTCATTTCCACTTGCAATTGCTGCTTCAATATCACGCATATCACTATAACCACTAATGGCAAGAAGTCCACTTTCTTTATTTAATGCTGTATCAATTTCTTTGGCTGATAAATGTGCTTTTTCTTCCATATACCCAAGAATAGTTGCATCAATATCACCACATCTTGTTCCCATAATTAAACCAGCATTTGGAGTAAATCCCATAGATGTATTTACACATACACCATTTTTAACAGCACTAATAGAAGCTCCTGAACCAATATGACAAATAATTAACTTTCCATCTTTTTCTAAAATTTCTTTCATTTTTTCAGTAATATATTTATGACTTGTTCCATGTGCTCCGTAACGTCTTACTTGATAGTCGGTATACCATGATTTTGGTAAAGCATATAAATAATTTTCTTTAGGCATTGTTTGATGAAAAGCCGTATCAAAAACAACAACATGAGTAGCATGAGGAACAACTTCCTTAGCAGCTTCAATTCCCAAAACTGCTGCTGGATTATGAAGAGGCGCTAAACTAGCTAGGGAAGAAATATCTTCAATTACTTCATCCGTTGCAATGACACTTTTATCATAATGATCTGCTCCTTGAACAGCACGGTGTCCTACTCCAGCAATTTCTTCAAAAGAAGAAACCACTTGTAAGTCTTGTAACTCTTGCATTAAAATTTGAAAAGCAACTTTATGATTTTCTAATTCCACTTCTTTTTTAATTTTTTCACCATTTATTTTAATTGTATAAAATCCTCCAGAAATTCCAATTCTTTCAAAAGTTCCACTTACTAATACTTTTTCTTCTGGCATTTCATATGCTTTGAATTTTAAAGAGGAACTTCCTGCATTTACTGATAATATTTTCATAATAACTCACTCCCATAAACATTATACACAAAAAAAAAGAAAAGGAAAAGGAAAAAAATATTATAAAGAAATTTGATTTTCTGAAATTATTTTTAAACGATTATTTTTATCTATTATTCCTACTATAACCTTATAACTATCTTTTTTTAAATTAGAAAATGTTGCTACATTACTTTCTGAGGTTTGAATTATTCTGTCATTTAATTCAAAATAATATTTATTTTCATCATTTTCATTTTGCTCTATAGAAATAGTAATACTATCTTGATTGGGAACGATGTTTACATTAGAAATATTATTTGTTAAATTATTCGTATTAAATAATTTATAATTTACATTTCCTGCACCATCTTTTAACCATGCATAATAATTTGTATTTATCGTAATTGGATTAGGAAGCATAGCAGCAAATTTAAATGAATTATTCGTTTCTGTAAAAGTAGGCATAGTAGAAGAACTTTGATTGATTCCAAAAGAAGAAATTCCAGAAGTATCACTTCCTGTAACAATAGCATAGTTATTTGCTCCATATACTCCTATATCAAAGACAGTTGCATAGGCTACTTGCCATGTAACTGGATAATTTTTTGGTCCTTCTAAATAAAAGTAATTTGTTGTTCCAAAAGTACCATTACTCCCACATCGTACTATAAAAATATATTCCTCCCATTCCCCCGTTCCTTGATTATTAGTAAGTGATGCACTATATCGATTTGCATCTCCATATTGGTTTGTTGTCCAAATTATCTGGTATCCTTTAGGTATTTTGGCAATAATTCTTATAATAAATTTTCTATTAGAAGCTGACATATCAGCAAAAGAAAATCCTCCTAATTCAGGCCAAGTAGAATTTGTTGTTGTTATAGTAATTCCCCAACCACTTCCTGTAGGAGTAGTCATTTGACTTCGAGTATGAGTTACATTCTCTCCATACACTTTTACGTCATTTATTCCATTTTTAAATGTTGGATCTGTATGAAGCATATTTCCTACATAAATATTATTAATACTCGGCAAAGTGGTATCAACTTTTGTAACTTCAAAATTTTTACTAACTATATTATCTACTTCATCATTTAACCAAATACTATAAGTTCCATTTGAAGTAATTGGAGTATCAATTAATGTTGCAAATTCTTTTTGATTTATATCATTATATGAAGGTTTCTCATTACTTTGACTCATTCCAATTTTATTTACAAAAACGTTATCTTTACCTGTTACGATTGCATATTTTTCTTGCCCCCATTCTCCTACATCAAACACAGTCGCATAGGCTATTTGCCATGTAACTGGATAATTTTTTGGCCCTTCTAAATAAAAATGATTTGCTGCATGAAAAGTACCTGTACTTCCACATTTTAAAATAAAAATATATTCTTCCCAGTCTCCTGTTCCTTTTGTATCTGTAAGCCAACTTTGCGTAGCTCCATCTCCAGCAGGATTACCCCCATAAGCAATATAATAACCGATAGGTATCTTAGCTATAATTCGAGCAATGAAAATTTTATTAGAAGAGGTTGGGGTAACAAACCTAAATCCTCCTAAACCTGGGTATGCTTCTCCATTGCTAGTTATGGTAAGACCCCAACCACTTCCTGTTGGAGTTTCCATACGTTCTCTTTGAAGAGTAACGTTACCATTATCGAGATTGTTATAAACTTTAACATCATTTAATCCCTCTTTAAAAGTTGTATCTTTATATAGCATACTTCCTACATATATATCATTGATTTCAGGATTTTCTTTATCTATTTTGACAATACTTGTTTCTATACTTTCATTTCCTTTATTGTCTGTTGCTTTAAATTCATAAGTACTTTCTTCTGTTTCACTAAATGTTACTGAAGCACTTCCTGTCTCGTTTTCTATCGAAGCATTTTCTATTTCTTTCCAATCACTTTCATTTTGTTTTTTATAATATAATTTGTTCAATCCACTATTATCATCTGTGGCAGTAATTTCAATTGTTACATCTTCTTTAGTCCATTCATCTTCATGATTACTCTTTACTAATATAATTGGCCCTTCTTCATCTTTTCTTTCTATTTTGTATTCTGTTCTTGATATATTATTTAATTGATCTTTCCCTTCTATTATTATAGTTTGATTTTTTGTAGAAGTATAAGTGATTATTTCTTCTTCATTAAAGGTTTGCCATTCTTCATTATTTTCTTCATCTAAAATCCGATATTCTTTTAATCCTGATTTTACATCTTGAAATGTAATAGAAATACTTACTCTATCCCTTTCTTTTTCAATTTCTTCAATGTGGATTTCAGGTCCTTCTTTATCTATTTTAGTTATGATAATTTCTTGTTCTCCTATATTTCCTGCTTCATCTTTAAAATAGATTTTATATCTTCCTTCTTCTTTATAAGTTAATTTGATTGTTACATTTGTTCCTTCTTTTTCTAATGAATTCCATACTTTATTATCTATTGAGTATTCTATTAAATTATAAGTTTCACTTGTTGCAGTTATAGTTACTTCTTCACTTTCTCTACTATAATACTCTGG
>CANQEG010000012.1 GCA_947594705.1 uncultured Bacilli bacterium
CCACATAATTTATTATGTGGTACTTGACTTGGGGGGGGGGTAGTATGATAAACTCATTCTAGGAAACTAGGGTGATTTTTTCATATGGAATTAAAAAAATTTAAAGAAAAAAATCCAAAAAAAGTAGGAATCATACTATTTACAATCAGTTGTATTTTATTAATAACTGGCGTGATTTTATATAGAACCTTTGCCATATTCGAGGTAAACGAAACCCAAAATATGATTGAAGGAAATATACAAGATGAAGGCGATATTAGATTCATGGTATATATAGATGATGTTTTACAAAAAGATGTACCAAGTAAAGAAAGTGGGTATTCTCTAGACACAAGTACTAGTTATTGTGAGAATGGAAGTATAGTTTCATGGAACGATGAAAGATGGAGTGTTGAAATAAAAAATATAAGTACTACCAAAACAAAATGTTATTTAAAATTTAAACAAATATACAAAGAAGGAATATTAAACGATGCCATACCAGATTTAGGAAATGAACTCATTCCAATTACTTTTGATGAAACAGGACATGCTAAAAAGGCCGATATAACCAAAGAGTGGTATAAATATACCGAACAAAAATGGGCCAATGGAATAATTTTAAAAAAGAAACAAGAATATCAAATGGAAGAAATTATACCTGAAGAAAATATCGAAAGTTATTTTGTATGGATTCCAAGATATGAATATCAAATATGGAATGGTGAAGAACAGACAAATGGGTATACAGAAGCAAAAGATTTAGGTTCAATTTCGGACATTATTACGAAAGAAGAACTTTATAAACAAATAATGATAAATATAAAATTTACAAATAAAACTGAAGCAACAAAAACTGGAAGTACAAATGGAAGTTGGCTTACCCATCCTGCTTTTACAAGTTTTAATAGTAATGGATTTTGGGTAGGAAAATTTGAAACAGGTTATAACCAAAATGAAGATGTAACTAATTTAAATACAAATAATTGGACAGCTGAAAATGCAAAACAAAATATTATTTTATCAGATAGACTTATTATTAAACCAAATGTATATAGTTGGAGAGGGATACAAGTAGCTAATGCTTTTTATACTATTTATAATTACAAAAGAGAACTGGATAGTCATATGATGAGAAACTTAGAATGGGGAGCAGTAGCATATCTAACTCATTCAATTTATGGAAGATGTCCTAAAGAAGTTTGTAGTGAAGTAAGAATAAATAATTCGAGTAATTATGTTACTGGAAGTTCAGCAGTTAATGAACCAACATGTGCTACTATTTATACAAGTCAAGAATGTAATAAATATGGGAAAAATGAATTAGGAAAAGATTTAGATGGAATAGTTGTAAATTATAATAATAATTTAAGTACTAAATCAAGTACCACAGCCAATTATTATGGGGTGTTCGATATGTCGGGTGGAACATTGGAACATGTTATGGGTGTTGTTCAAGATCAAAATGGAAATCCAGTAAGTGGAAGAGATGATACTATTCATTCAAATTTTATAGGAACATTTACTTATTCGTTAAATGGAAAAGAACCTTTAAAAAAGGAATGGACTAAAGAAGATGGTGGATTATTATGGCCATCAAAAAAATATTATGATATTTATGAGGATTTTCGTAATAATAGTGCGGCTTATCAAAGAGGAATACTTGGAGATGGAACAAAAGAATTTGGACCTTTTTACAAAGTAACATACAACGAAACAAATTTTCAATCTGGAAGTTGGTATGCTGATCAGGCAGGCTTTGCCTATTCGTATAATCCTTGGATTAGTAGAGGAGGAAATTATCTGTCTGGTACCGAGGCAGGACTAATGGCATTTGGCTTTTCTGGCGGTTCTGAACAAAATGATGCATCTTTTCGTGTTATCTTAACTCCGTAAAAATAAAGAATAATTACAATGTAAAGATAATGTAAAAAAATTTATACTTTAATTAAAAAAAAGTTTAAAAATGTTATAATTTTATTATTAGTATAGAGGAGTTGAGTAGTTTATGAATTTTTGTCCAAACTGTGGAACTAGTTTACAAGGAGGAGAATCTTTTTGCGGAATCTGTGGAACTAAGCTTTCTGTAGGTAAAAATAATATAGTTCAAAATCAAGGAGGGTATCAAAATTATGAAAATATAAATAATGATGATGCTTTCATTGATGCCTATATTGGGAAAAATATAAATATAATAAAAAATAATAGTTTTTCCACAAATGTATTCTTTTTTGGTAGTATTTATATATTTTATCGTAAAATGTGGTTACTTGGTTTTTTATGGTTAGTAATAAGTATCATTATAGGTTTATTTATACCCTTTTCCTCTATCATTCAGTTAGCAATAAATATTGTGATCGCATTACAATTTAAAAAAATATATTTAAATCATGTGAGAGAAAAAGTAAAAAAAATAAAATCTGAGAATCCGGGAAAATCAAAAGAAGAACTTTTAATGATATGTAGTAAAAAAGGTGGAACAACTATAGTACCAGTTGTTATATTCTCTATTTTTTTAGTTTTAGTATTCTTTGCTTCAGTGTTCTTTTATTCTTTCGTTCATTTTATTACACAGTTTGATAAATGAATAGGATATAACAATAAAAAACTCGTATTTTTTTGAATACGAGAATTTTTTTATTCAGTAGTACCTCTAGCACTAGCAATTTGATTGGCAATATAATTAGAATATTGTTCTTTTATTTTACTATCTACAATGTCCATTCCATATTTTTTTCTTAATTCATCCAAAGCTGTTACAGTAATAGTTTGATCAGCATCAATTTTATCATTTCCAATTGTTTCTTTCATTTCATCTAATTTATCTTCATAAGAAGGTTTTTCACTTGAAGATTCCCGATATATTACATGATACCCTAATTCCGTAGTAATTACACTCTTAGAATATTCACCATCTTTTAATTCTCTAGCGGCTTTTAAAAGTTCATCATAAGAAGAAGAAAGTGTTCCAGTATTAATTGCTCCTAAAGAACCACCATTTTCTTTTGTTGCGGAATCTTCTGAATATTCTTTCGCAAGTTCTTTAAATTTTTCGGCTTTATTATCTGCTTCATCCAATTTTTTAATAATTTCGTTTACTTTATTTTTTGCTTCTTGTTCTAATTTTGTTTTTTCATCACTTGAAGTATCATCCGTAACACCTGTTTGAATCAAAATATGACTAACTGTAACATCACCATAAATATTTTTATCATAATAAGATTTTAATTCACTTTCTGTTACTAACCCTTTAGCATAATCTAAAATTGCTTTTTCTTGTAAATTTCCTAAATAAATTGCATCTTCATAATTCTCTACGGAACCATAATAAGTTGTAATTTGATCTTTCCCATACGTATTTACCATCGAATCCACTGTACTTTTCGCGTTTTTGCGAATGGATTCTAAATCATCTGGGTATTCCTTTTCTAAGATTTTTTGATCCATTAACTTCAGTAAAGCATCAAGACCATACGTTTCTTTCATTTGTTCATAAACTTCATTAGCGGAAATACTTTCTAAATCTTTTAAATTTACAACTGCTTCACTTCCATCACTTAATTTTGGAACTTCTCCACATCCACAAAGGAAAAGAGTACAACAACCAAGTACAACCACTTTTTTAAAATTTTTCATATATATATCCTCCTTGAATCACAATAACATTATAACAACTTTGTTTTTTAAATACAAGTAACCAAAGAAAAAAAGTACCATAAACTATATTGAAAAGACAAATAAAGGAGGGAGTTTTATGAATTGTGGTACACAAAATAATATAGGACCTGCAATTATACTTGTATTATTCATCTTATTAATTTTAATTGTCGGAGCATTCATTTAGTCTTTAAATAAAGGAGGTGCCTTATGGGATGTTGTAAAAATCAAGGAAATGAAGGATGTGGATGCAACAATAACAACTTCTTAAATGGAGCATTTATTATTTTAATCCTATACATTTTACTTGCAATAATTCTAGGCGGTTTGATTTTTTAAAGAGGGACATATCCTTCTTTTTTATTTTCCTTTTCATTTTTCTAAAAATCATGTATAATAAAAGAAAGAATAAGAGGTCGGTTATGTATGTTTGGAAAACTTATAGATATGAATGAAAATAACATAAAAATAGAAAACAACTCACATCAAATCGAATTAAGTCTAAAAGGAGTCCATGTAGCGTTTGAAGAAGAAAAAAGAACTATTATTGGAAAAATTACCGAAATCAAAAAAGAAGAAATAGATATTTTTTTAATAGGGGAGATAGTAAACGATGTATTTATTCCCGGGATTGAAAAAGCTCCTCGGTTAACGAAACCGGCTCGAATTGTAAATGCCAAAGAATTAATTAGTTTTATAGGAGAACAAAATTATCAAGATAAAAGTACGTTATTAATTGGAAATTCTATTACGTATGATAATTTTAAAATTACAGCCAAATTAAATGAATTTTTTTCTAACCACTTTGCGATTATAGGAAACTCCGGGTATGGAAAAAGTTGTGGAGTAGCAAGAATTCTTCAAAATTTATTTTATTATAATCCCATTCCTCCTAAAAATATGCATTTGATAATGTTTGATGTTTATGGTGAATATCATACAGCATTTCAAAAAATTGAACAAATTCCCGGAATGCACATTAAAAATTTTAAAAATGAAAAAGAAGATATTGCCAATGTAATTGCTTTACCGCCATATTTTTTAGATGCTGATGACTTAGCTATTTTATTAAATGTGGAAGATTCTTATTTAATTCCTATCTTAGAAAAAACGTTACAATATGTAAGTATTTTTAAAAGTGAAGACCCAGCTTCTTTAGAATATAAAAATGATATTATTTCATCTAGTTTATTAGAAGTATTATCAAGTGGTAAAGAATCTAGTCAAATAAGAGATCAAATATTGTCCATTTTAAATAAATATAATACTCCTAATTTAAATGTAAATAGTGAGATTAAAGAACCCGGGTATACAAGAACTTTAAGACAATGTTTAAATATAGATCAACAAGGAAAAATTAATGCTATTTCCCAACTGATTGACTTCTTAAATCAATTTAAGAAAACCAATTTAAAAGAATATGTCATTGTACCTAACTTAGTGTATTCTTTAGAAGATATTTATGATGCTCTAGAATTTGCTTTATTAAGTGAAGGAATATATAACAGTGTTTCGATGTTTGAACGGGCCAATACCTTAAAAATTCATTTACATCAAATTATCAATGGCCCAAATAAAAAATTTTTTAATTTTCCTAATGTAATAAGTAAAAAAGATTATGTGGAAGGGTTATTTCGGATGCCGAATGGTGAAAATGCCCAAATCGTAAATATAAATTTAAATAACTTAGATGATAGATTTGCCAAAATTTTAACAAAATTATATTCTAAATTATTTTTTCAATATGCCGTATCATTAGAAAATCGTGGTTCATTTCCCATTAATATTGTTTTAGAAGAAGCCCACCGTTATGTAAATAAAGATCATGATATTGATGTAATTGGTTATAACATTTTTGATCGAATCACCAAAGAGGGTAGAAAATATGGTGTTTTAATGGGCTTTATAACGCAAAGACCTAGTGAACTATCAGAAACCGCGCTTTCTCAATGTTCTAATTTTTTAGTATTTCGTATTTTCCATCCAGATGATTATAAAATTATTGATGCCATTACATCAAGTGTCACAAGAGATGATTTAGAAAGATTAAAAACGCTAAGAAAAGGAATGGCTTTAGCATTTGGAAGTGCATTTCATATTCCTTTGATAGCCAAATTAGATATGCCGGATCCTCCTCCTCAAAGTAGTAATGTGGACATTGAAAAAATTTGGTATTAAAAAAAGAAGACAGCATAATTTCAAGTGTCTTCTTTTAATTTGAAAAATTTAAGTTTAATATAATGCAATTTCATAAGGTTTTTCTTTAGAACCATTTCCGGTTTTATAATTAGAATTAGCGGAAAGAGCAATGACTGGTCGTAAATCTTTTTTTCCATTCGCACTTTCTAAATCAATTTTTCCCACTGTATCAGCATAATATACTTGATAACTATTGGTATTAATTCCATTTAATAACCACCAACGATTTTTAGTAATAGATAAATAATTGTAATTGGAACAATTTCTTGCTGTACTAGTAAGACAAAGAGGATCTAAAGAAGCATTCATATAATCATACACAGCCAGTAAAGAAAAGTAAGAAGGGTAAGTGGTATAACATTCAATTGCCCCAGATTTATCTAAGTCAGTTTCACTTCTTGAATGAACACACGTATCCATTTTTAAAAGATAAGCATGATAATCTTTAAAATCATTTTCATAAATTTCATTTAAAGTATAAGAAATACGACTATTTTCAAAATCATTTTTTCCTCGATTACTATCCATAGTTTCATTATATCGGTCATCATACACATAACTTACTTTATTATTTACCGTATCACTTAATACCAAATATAACATCTCTTCATCCCACTTAAAAATTCGCCAACTATAACCAGCAAAATTTATATAATTATTTACATATTCTCCGCGATAAGTATAAAAGTCATTCAGTTCATAAAGTCCGGATTTATTTTCGGTTTCTTCTAAAACTTCTTCATATTCTAAAATAACATCTTGAATTGTTTTGGTTTGATAATGATCACATTCTAAAGTAGGTGTATACAAAATAGTATTTGCATTCCATACTAAAGTAACTGTTCCAAAACAACCTGTATCACGACTTAATTTAGAAAAATCTTTAAGAAGTTTTTCCCCAATCAAACTAGATGCTTCGATTGTCATCAAGGGATTATCTTCACTTGGTAAATATTCTGGATGCTTTTTTACATACTTCTGAGTACTTTCCACCAGTTTTTCTTCAATTTCTTGATAGCTATATCTTCGCATTACATTGTAAATAACGAAAATCAAAATAATGATAACAAGTAAAATCAAAACACTTCCTAATAGAAATAAAATTGCTTTTTTCTTATCTGTTTCCCAGATTTCTTTTAATTTTTTCATAATCGTCCTACTTTCAAAATGATTATATCGAAGAATAGCCAAAAATGCAATTATTTTATATTTGTAAATAAAATGTAAAGAAGTGTCAAATATCTTGAAAAAAATTGCGAAATATGTAAAAATAACTTTAGAAAAACGAGGAAGAAGAAGAGTAAAAACATTGGTTTTTAAAAAAGAGAGTTTGAAAAAGGTGAAAACAAACAAAAACCAGTTTTGAAGAAACTTTGGAGTTTTATTTTTAATAACGGTGAACTCACGTTACGAGGAAAAGCAAAAAATAAGGTGGTACCGTGCAAAATGCACCCTTGGGCGTACGACCTTTTTATTTTAGAAAGGAAAGAAAAAATGAAAAAAGAATTAGTCGAAAAACTTCTACCGGGACTTACGCATGATGTAAGTTACTATGAAAATTTATACCCGGAAAGAAATTTAGCAGAAGGTGCCATTGTCACTCGGTATGCCCCAAGTCCTACAGGATTTGTTCATATTGGAAATATTTTTCAACTATATATTTCTAAAAAAATGGCTGAGCAAACTGGCGGAATTGTCTTTTTAAGAATTGAAGATACCGATCAAGAAAGAATGGTGGAAAATGGTATTACAAGAATTATTCATGATGTCAATGGGTTTGGTATAACCTTTGATGAAGGCGCTATAAATGAGGAAGAAGAAAAAGGAGAATATGGTCCTTACATTCAAAGTCATCGCAAAGAAATTTATCAAACTTATGCCAAAGACTTATTATTAAAAGGACTTGCGTATCCTGATTTTTCGACCAAAGAAGAATTAGATGAAATTAGAAAAGAACAAGAACAAACCAAAAAACGGATTGGGTATTATGGAAATTGGGCCAAAAGTAGAAATTACAGCGAAGAAGAAATTGAGAAGAAACTAAAAGATAATGTACCATTTATTATTCGGTTAAGAAATAATGGGGATTACGATCAAAAAATTGTTGTCGAAGATGCCATTAAAGGAAAATTAGAATTTCCGGAAGATGATATCGACCAAGTATTAATAAAAAGTGATGGCCTTCCTACGTATCATTTTGCTCATGTAATCGATGATCATTTAATGCATACAACCCATGTAATCAGGGGTGATGAATGGGTAAGTAGCTTGCCAGTTCACCTTGGACTTACCAAAGTTCTTGGTTTTACGCCACCAATTTATTGTCATATTCCTCCATTAACCAAAAAAGAAGGAGATACCATTCGAAAACTATCGAAAAGAAAAGACCCTGAAGCTGCTGTGTCATATTATCATGAAATGGGGATTCCTAAAGAAGCTGTAATGATTTACTTAGCAACGGTCGCCAATTCAAATTTTGAAGAATGGTATTTAGAACATGAAGAGGAAAGTATCGATAACTTTACAATGAGTTTTTCTAAAATAGGAACTTCTGGAGCGTTATTTGATATGGAAAAATTATTAAATATTTCTCGTAATTATTTAAGTAAATTAACTGCCAAAGAAATGTATGAAAGAACGCTTTCCTGGGCGAAAACTTATCATGAAGAATTAAAAGAATTACTAGAAAATCATCAAGAAGAAGCCATCAAATTTTTAGATATCGAAAGAAATACTGAAAAACCTCGGAAAGATTATGCAATGTATCGGGATGTATTAGAAGGAATTTGGTATATGTTTGATGAAAAATTTACCGATGTTTCCTATGAATGGCAAAAAATTACAGACAAAGAAGAAATCCAAACAATAGTAAATTCTTATATGAATGAATATTATAAAGTAGGAGATAGTGAAGAGGTTTGGTTTCAGAAGATGAAAGAATGTGCCGAAAAGTTAGGGTATGCTGCCAATATGAAAGAATACAAACAAAATCCGGAAAATTATAAAGGAAATATTGCTGATTTTTCTACGGTTATTCGAGTAGCTTTAACCAGTAAATCGAAAACACCAAACTTATATGATATTATGAATATATTAGGGGAGAAGAAAATGAAATGGAGAATCGAAAAACTATCGAAAAAGTAAAAAATTTACTTTTTCATAAAAAAGAAAATTATCTTCGTTATGAAGAAATTTGTAATTTTTTAAATACGCATCAAGAAGATGCCAAAGAAGTAGATGGATTAATAGAATATCATAAAAATTTTGCATTAAATGAAAAAATTCTTGAAAAAAATGGTATTTTACAAGCCATTCAATATTTTTACTTTAAAGATTTAAAAGAAGAGTCTTTAAAAGATGATGAAGAAAGAATGAATGCCGATTTGTATTTCTTACAAGAATTTGAAAAAAAGTTTGATATCTATCAAAAAATCTTATTATATCGAAAAGAAAAAGAAATGTTAGAAAAAAAATTAAAAATAGAACCTACTTCAAATATGAAAATCCAAAGATAGGAAAGAGGGAGAAAATGATACCAATCAAAACTGACTCGCGAAAAGTAAAGCCGAATGATACGTTTGTCGCGATAAAAGGATTAACAGTCGATGGACATGATTATATTGATAAAGCAATTTTAAATGGGGCAACAAAAGTAGTCGTGGAAAAAGAAGGAAATTATCCAGTAGAAACAATAGTTGTCAAAGATACCAAAGAATGGTTACAACAAACCATTGTAAAAAATTATCAAGAAGAAATAAAAAAATTAACGTTAATTGGAGTCACTGGAACCAATGGCAAAACGACAACTTGTTTTTTAACTTATCAAACGTTAAAAGAATTAGGAATTCATGCTGCTTACATTGGAACGATTGGCTTTTGGTATGATGATGTCAAAAGAGAATTACCAAATACCACTCCGGAAATTTTAGAAATTTATTCGATGTTGATAGAAGCAATTGAACACAAAATTACGCATGTTGTAATGGAAGTATCGAGTCATTCTCTTCATCAAAAACGCATTGAAGGATTACAGTTTCAAATTGCTTGTTTTACCAATTTAACAGAAGACCATTTAGATTATCATAAAACAATGGAAGAATATTTGCATGCCAAATTAAAAATAGTGGATGCCTTAAAAGAAAATGGAACGATGATTTATAATATCGATGATCCGTATGGCCATTATTTTGCTACCCCTCATTCGAAATCTTTAGGATTTTCCGGAAAAGACTATCAAATTGTATCGTATGAAAATACCAAGGAAGGAACAACCATCGAATGTAACATCGAAGGAGAAAAGTTTTCCATTTCCACCAATTTAAGAAGTAAATTTAATGTGTATAATTACCTTATGAGTGTTGCCATTTTAAATGAACTTTCTTTTCCTTTAGAAGATATATTATTCTTATCGAAAACGTTATTTGCCCCCAAAGGAAGATGTGAACAAATTAAAGTGGGTGAAAGTGAAGCTGTAATAGATTATGCTCATACTCCTGATGCTGTAGAAAAAATAATTGATGCCTTTTTAGAAAATAAAAAAGGAAAAATTTATACGATTATTGGCTGTGGAGGCGACCGCGACCCCATAAAACGACCAATCATGGGGGAAATCGCCACTTCCAAAAGCGATTATGTGATATTTACTAGTGATAACCCTCGAACAGAAGATCCTCTAAAAATATTAGAAGACATCATAAAAGGGGTTTCAAAAAATAATTATGAAATTGAACCCGATCGTAAAAAAGCCATAAAAAAAGGACTTTCTTTATTAAAAAAAGATGATGTTTTACTGATTCTAGGCAAAGGACATGAAGATTATCAAATTATTGGACATGAAAAAATTCATTTTGATGATGCTGAAGAAGTAAGAAAATATCAAAAAGAAATGGAGTAAAAAATGAAAGAAGTAACATTTATCGAATTAAATGAGGAACAAAAAGAAAAAATTTCCCACATGATAAAAAGCCCTTATGTGAATTTTTCGAAAAACAATATGATTGGCATGCAAATCGAAAATAATTTAGTGGGAGTTTGTTCTGTAGTGCCTTTTATTGACAATAGTTTATCGATATCTTTATATATTTTTGAACCCTATAGAGGAAGAGGGTATGCTCCTTTATGTACCGAAAGTATCGTGTTAGAATTTGGCCAAAAATACCCTGAAAAAACCAAATTTATTTATAATATCAACCCCCAAAATGTTGCTTCAAAAAGAGTGATGGAAAAATTAAAATGGCGTTATAATCCAAGTTATGAAGAAATGTTAGAAGAAGAAGGATCAGAATATTTTCTTATCTTTGAAAAAGAAAATCCCTTTTATGGAAAAAAAGAAATAGGAGGAAGAAGGAAATGATAAAAAATCAAAAAGTATTTATTTTAGGAATGGCCCGAAGTGGAATTGCGATTGCCAAACTACTTGCCAAATATCAAAATGAAATCATCATTACCGATTTAAAAGAACCTGAAAGTAATGTCAAAAAAGAATTAGAGGACTTAGGAATTACCGTAATTATCACGGAACATCAAGATGAAATTTTAGATAAAAGTTTTTCCGTAGTAATAAAAAATCCTGCCATTATAAAAACCAATGAAACTGTGGTAAAAGCGAGAAAATTAAAAATTCCTGTTATAAACGAAATGGAAGCAAGTTATTCTTTTTTACCTAAAAATGTTACGATTATTGGTATTACTGGAAGTAATGGAAAAACTACTACCACAACAATGGTGTATGAATTATTAAAATATAGCAATCGAAAAGTACATTTAGGAGGAAATATTGGTGTTCCTCTTGCTAGTTTAGTAGAAGAAGTAAAAGAAAATGATATTATCGTGTTAGAAATTTCCGACCATCAATTAATTGATATGCATAATTTTAAAACAGATATCAGTGTTCTTACGAATTTAAGTGAAGTTCATTTAGATTTCCATGGAAGCTATGAAGCTTATAAACAAACGAAAAAGAAAATATTTCAAAATCATGATGCCAATTCTCTTGCCATTATAAATTTGGAAAATAAAGACGCGATGGAATTAACCGAAGAGATTCCTTCTAAAAAAATATATTTTTCATCTCGCCAAAAAACCGATATATATTTAAAAGAAAATGCAATATATGTAAATGAAGAATGTATCATAGAAACAAAAGATATAAAGTTAAAAGGAAATCACAATTATGAAAATGCGATGCCCGCCATTTATATTGCAAAAATGTTTCAAGTAAAAAATGAAGACATCCAAACCTTTTTCCAAAATTTTGGTGGAGTAGAACATCGTTTAGAATATGTAACAACGATTTCTAATCGAACATTTTATAATGATTCTAAAGCCACCAATAATGAATCGACCATCATTGCTCTTGATTCTTTTAAGGAACCAACAATCTTAATTATGGGAGGGTTAGATAGAAATATTCCTTTTGATAGTTTATCTTCTCATTTAACGCATACAAAAGCAATCATTTGCTATGGCCAAACCAAAGAAAAAATTGCTTCTTTTGCGGAACAAAATCATCTTCTTTGCTATCAAAAAGATACCTTAAAAGAAGCAACTTTACTAGCATACGAAATCAGTGTAGAAAATGATATTATTTTATTAAGTCCCGCTTGTGCTTCTTGGGATCAATACCCTGACTTTGAAACAAGAGGAAAAGAATTTAAAGAAATTGTTTATAGTTTAAAAGAAAAATAAAAAAAATCACTTCACAATGATTTTTTTCTTTGGAGGGAAATTTGTTCTAAAAAATTTTGAGCATCTTTTTTTAAAAAAGGGTAAATCTTTTGCCAATTTTGTTCTTTAAAACGATCGTAATAACCTAATATATCTTGCATATCTTTTTCCATTTCAATATCTTTTACCAAAATAAGTTTTTCTATTTCCATACAATCAAAAGGATAAATAAAAATAAAAGAATGAGTTGTTTTAATTTGTCCTCGATAATCATAAAAATTTTCTTGATATTTTAAAATATAATGATAATTTCCTAAATATAAAGAACAATCCTTAAAAAATTCTTGAATAAAACAAGCATAATAAAAACAATACCCATCCGCTAAAAGACTTGCATGTTCAAAATGAGAAGTAGTTTGCATAATTTCTTTTTGATAATAATATAAAAATCTTTCTGTCACAAATTGAATAAATTCCTCGATTGCTGTCATAAATTTCCTTCTTTCGTATTCTTATCATAACATTTTTTTTGGAAAAAAACTAGAAATCATGTATACTATGTATTAGGAGGAAGAAAAAATGAAATTCAGTGTAAAAGATATTTTAGAGATTTGTGATGGCAGACTGATATGTGGATCTTTGGATGTAGAAATCAGTCAATTTAGTAAAGATACCAGAACAATCAAAAAAGGGGATTGTTATGTCGGAATTAAAGGGGAAACATTTGATGGAAATTCATATTGGCAAGATGCCAAAGAAAAAGGTGCGATTGCTTGTATTGTCGATTCCTTTTCCGGAAGTTTAAAAGAGGAAGAAACATTTCCAATAATATTAGTAAAAGATTCTGTAAAAGCTTTGCAATCCTTAGCGGCTTATGTAAGAAGTAAACTAAACATTCCGGTCATTGCTATAACGGGAAGTGCTGGTAAAACAAGTACGAAAGATATGATTAGTGAAGTATTAAAACAAAAATATAAAGTTTTAAAATCTCCCGGAAATTTAAATGGTCAAATTGGGTTACCACTTACCATTCTCTCTTATCAAGATGAAGATGTCATGGTCTTAGAAATGGGAATGAATGAGTTTCATCAAATCGAAAACTTAAGTAATACAGCCAAACCAACCATTGCCGTGATAACCAATATTGGCTCAGCTCACATTGGAATTCTAGGTTCTAGAGAAAATATTTTAAAAGCCAAATTAGAAATATTAAAGGGAATGAAGGAAAATACACCTGTGATTTTAAACAATGATAATGATTTGTTACAAAAATTAAAGTTAGACCATCATCCAATTATAACATGTGGAATAGAAAATGAAAGTGATTATCAAGCAGTACATATAAAAAATAGGGAAGCCCAAACTTCCTTTGAAGTTACGGGAAAAGTATCACTTTCTGTAACGCTTCCTGTAATGGGCAATGTCTTTGTTTCCAATAGTCTTTTAGCGATTGCTGTTGGTAAATATTTAGAAGTACCAGAAAAAGACATAAAAAAAGCATTAGAACAAATTACTCTTTCTGATAATCGGATGCGTATCGTAAATTTAAAAAAGCATATTACAATGATTGATGATAGTTATAATTCTAATTTTGAAGCATTAGCGAGTGCTTTAAAAATATTAAGTGAGAAAAAAGGAAAAAGAAAGATTGCTATTTTAGGAGATATTTTAGAAATGGAAGAATTTAGTGAAGAAATTCATCGAAAAATTGCAACTTTAGATTCTATTCCTCAAATAGATGCTTATTTTCTATGTGGAAGTGCAATGAAATATGTAAAAGAAGAATTAGAAAAACAAAAAATTGATTGTTTTTGGTTTCCAGATACAAAATCCCTAAAAGAAGCCTTACTTTCTTATTTAAAAGAAGAAGATACAATATTACTAAAAGCAAGTAAAGCCATGCATTTTAAAGAACTTGCCGAAGAAATTGAGAATGAATGGCTGGAAGAGTAAGAAAGAATATGCAAAAGTGTTGCAATAAGTTTTAAAATATAGTAAAATAAAATTACCTTTTAGGTAACATATTTTGTGAAGGGAGGTTTGAGGTTTGCAACTTGTAGTACAAGATCCTAAAGTAAAAAAAATAATTGAAGATGCAGATAAATTAGTAAAAAAAGTCGGAGTAGAAATTGCCAAAATGGTAAAAAGAAGAATCAACGAAATAATGGCTTCACCTAATTTTAAAGAATATTTAAACTATGGATTAGGAAAACCTCATCCACTTTCGGGAAATTTAAATCACTTATTTGGAATACATTTAAATAAAAATTATAGATTAATAGTAGAACCATTATCAGAAAAATTAGACGATAATAGTTTAAAAGAATGTAAAAATGTAAATATAAAAGGAGTGGTGGAATATCATGATGGAAAAATTGAATGGCTCATCCCTTAATTTGATAATACACCCCGGTGAAACAATAAAAGAATTACTAGAAGAATCGAAGATGACCCAAGAAGAATTAGCTATAAGAACTGGTTATTCAGCGAAACATGTAAGTGAAATAATAAGCGGCAAAAAAAACATATCTTCTAAATTTGCCAATTCATTAGAATATGTTTTTGGAATTCCAACTTCATTTTGGATTAACTTGCAAGGAAATTACGATAAAGAATTACTAGAATTAGAAAAATTAAATCATATTCAAGAAGAAGAATTTGAAATTTTAAGTGAATTAAAAGATGTTGTAAAATATTGTGAGAAAAATAAAATAATAGAAAGTGGTTTAAATAAGTCATTAACACTTTTAAATATGAGAAAATTTTTAAAAGTAAATAATTTATTATCTATTCCAAATTTACCACTTCAAAAAGTAGCTTTTAGAGGCTCTAAAAAATTAAGAGTAAATATTAATATTTTATATGCTTGGAAACGAATATGTGAATATGTAACTGAAAAAACAGAAGTAAAAAACAAATTTAATAAAGATTTATTAAAAGAAAAATGTTTAGAAATAAAAAAAACTATGTTTCTTGAAGCCAATGATATGATTTCAGAATTAAAAAAAATTTTTTTAGAATGTGGAATTGCTTTTGAGGTGGTTCATAACTTTGCAGGAGCTCCTGTTCAAGGATACATTCAAAAAAAGAAAGATAGAGTTTTACTTTGCATGACAATTCGCCAATCTTTCTCGGATATTTTTTGGTTTACATTGTTTCATGAAATTGGCCATTTAATGAATGATGATTTTGAAGATCAATATATAGATTATAATTTTATTGACAGCCAAACAGAAAAAAGAGCAGATAATTTTGCCAAAAGTGAGTTAATAAATGATGAGGATTATAATAAATTTGTAAAAAATGCAAAATATGATATTTCTTCTATTAAAGAATTTGCCAAAAAAGAATGCGTAAAACCGGGAATTGTGATAGGAAGAATTCAAAGAGAAAATAATGATTATACTTTTATGGCTCAATACAAAGAAAGGTATAAATGGGCAAATGATATGTAGAATAATAAAATCTAGGTGAAAAAGCCTAGTATTTTTATTAAAAAAAATTATTAAAAAAAAAGAGTTGACAAATAATTTTGTTTTTAATATAATGTTAATAACAAGTGAAAAAAGCTTGTTTAAATTTTAATCTTTGTTATTAACAAAAAGATAAAAACAAAAAGGAGGAGATGTTAATGAAAGATTTAGAAACAGAGAAGAAAGGAGTATTACAACCAGAGAACGTGCAAAAAGCCTTATACATTATTGATATGAATAATGGCTTTGTTAATTTTGGCGCTATGGCCAACCCAGCATATAATGCCTTAGTTCCGGAACAACTAAGATTAGTTAACAAAATTAGAAAAGAAAAAGGGCAAATGAATTTTATTTTGGAAGGACATACCCCAGATGCTTTAGAATTTAAAAGTTACCCTAAACATTGTATTATGGGAACCAAAGAAGCTCAATTAATACCAGAGTTACTACCAGAACAGCCAAAGATAAATACAAATACATATTATAAAAATTGCATTAATGGTATGTTAACCGGAGAAGTTGCCCAAGATATTTTAAAATTAAAAGCCCTAAAAGAAGTAATATTTGCCGGTGTTTGTGCAGATTTATGCGTTATGGACTTTGCTAGAACTTATGCAAGATTTTTAGAGCAAATCAATAAGGAAGTAAAATTATTTGCAGTAAAAAAAGCCATTGATACTTTTGATAGCCCCGATCATAATCGAAAAGAATGGTTAGATATCGCTTGGAAAGTCATGGCTCAAGCCGGAATCCACGTAGTAGAAAATTATGAAGAATTAGAAGCCAAAGAAATGACTTTAGGTTTAAAAAGATAGGAGAACGAAAAATGAAAATTTATAATGGTTATGAAAGATTACCAAGAAATTATACAACTATGACCGACGAATATGAAATGACAATGGCAAATGGGTATTTCATAAATAATAAGCAAAAGGAAGAAGCCGTATTTGATATCTTTTTTAGAAAGATTCCTAATGATGGAGGATATGCCATCATGGCTGGACTAGACAAAATCATCCCTTTTATACAAAATTTTAAGTTTGATGAAAGAGCAATAGATTACTTTCGGCGAAAAGGGTATCAAGAAGAATTTATAAATTATTTAAAACATTTTAAATTTACTGGAGATATTTATGCGATTCCTGATGGAACACCCGTATTTCCAAATGAACCAATTATTACCATAAAAGCACCACTTATTGAAGCTCAAATTGTCGAGACAGCTATTTTATCAATGGTAAATGGTGCGATGGAACATGCCACTGGAGCAAGAAGAATTGTGGAAGCAACTCCTAAAAATGTTGGTATCATGGAATTTGGTTCTCGAAGGGCCGATGGTTGTGAAGCGGCAATTGATGCTTCTATTTATGGAATCATGGCAGGATGTATAGGAACAAGTAATATTTTGGCAGCAGATATGTTAAATATGAAAGCTATGGGTACTCAAGCTCATAGTTGGATTGAATCTTACTCTAGTGAATATGAAGCATTTCTAAGTTATGCAAAAGTATATTCTAATAATTGTATTTTACTTGTCGATACCATAGATACTCTAAAAAGTGGAGTTCCAAACGCGATTAAAGTATTTAAATATATGAAAGAACATCAAATGAACATAAATAATATAGGAATTCGTATTGATTCGGGGGACTTAGCTTACTTAAGCAAAGAAGCCCGTAAAATGTTAGATGAAGCTGGTTTTCCTCAAGCCAAAATATGTTTAAGTAATGGTCTTACTGCTGAGACTATTGAATCTCTTATCACACAAGGTGCTAAATTTGATAGTTTAGGAGTAGGGGATCATATTTCTAAACCAAATGGTCGTATGGGTTGTGTTTATAAAGAAGTTGCTTTAAAACAAAATGATATTTGGATTCCTAAAATAAAATTGAGTAATGATAACATTAAAATTGTAAATCCCGATTATAAAAAATTATATCGTGCTTATGATAAGAAAACTGGTTTTGCCTTAGCAGATATTATGACAAGAAGAAATGAAGACTTAAATAAAAATAATTTAACAATTGTGAGTATCACGGATTATTTAAAAAGAAAAAATATTCAAAATTTTGCATTAATAGAACTTCAAAAACCTATTTTTATTCATGGAGAACTTGTTTATGATGATCCTGAAATCATCCAAAAAAGAGAATATTGTAATAATCAAATGAGTACATTATACCCTGAAATAAAAAGAACTAAAATGCCGCATGAATATTATGTTGATGGAACAGAAGAATATGTGAATTTTAAAAATGATTTAATTATAAAAACAAGAAAGTTGGTAAAATAAAATGAAAGAAGAAAAATTACAACAAATCAATACTTATTTAGAAGAATTAAAAGCAAATCGAATGAAATTATTAGAAACAAAAGGAAAGTTTTTAAGTATTCAAAAATATCAAGTTTATTTAAATAATGGTCAAGAAATTACGAGAGAAAAATTATTAAAGGGAAATCAAGATGGCAGTGCAGCCATAATCTTAGCTATGACGGAG
Organism: uncultured Bacilli bacterium; assembly: GCA_947594705.1. Lineage (GTDB taxonomy): Bacteria > Bacillota_I > Bacilli_A > RF39 > UBA660 > Ventrenecus. The sequence goes on from CANQEG010000012.1 coordinate 18,473, forward strand.
GATGAAAACTTTATTTTGGCTATTGAACCAAGAGTTTTTACCAAAGAAACAGTAGATATAGGGTTACCAGCGGGATACATCGAAAAAGAAGAAGAACCTATCAAAGCCGCTCAACGAGAACTTCTAGAAGAAACTGGCTACTTATCCGAAAATTTTATTTCTTTAGGAAGTTTTTATCAAGACCAAGGCTGTTCAGGAGCTTATAATCATTATTTTCTTGCAACAAAATGTCGAAAAATAAAAGAACAAAATTTAGATGAAGATGAATTAATTAAATATGTATTAGTAAGTTATGAGGAATTAATTTGGTTAGTAGAGAATCATTATATCAATGGTTTAAACTCTGCTTATGCAATTGAAAAAGGACAAAAATTAATAAGAAACCAAAAGAAAGAAGGAACATATTATGTTTGATGTGCAAAAGAAATCTTATGAAATGATTCAATTTATTAGAGAATACTATGAAAAAAATAATTTAAAAGGCGCAGTAATTGGCATTAGTGGTGGAAAAGATTCAGCTGTTGTTGCTGGATTATTTACCAAAGCTTTAGGAAAAGAGAATGTAATCGGAATTTGGATGCCTTGTCATTCCAAAGAAGAAGATAAAAAAAATGCTCTAGAACTCGCCAATCATTTTGGCTTCCAATTACTAGAATTTAATTTAACGAATCTTTATGATAGTTATGTAAAACAAATTATCACCTTAAATCATCCGGACACAGAAGAATTAAAAGATTCCAACATCAATATCAAACCTCGCCTTCGAATGGCTACTTTGTACTATTATGCAGCTTATTTAAGTAAAAAAAATAAAGGAACGTATCTTGTTGCCGGTACGAGTAATAAATGTGAAATTTATGTTGGTTACTTTACAAAAGGCGGTGATAACATTGCCGATATTCAAGTTTTAAGTGATTTCACAGTAGATGAAGTAATAAAAATTGGTGAAGCCATTGGTGTTCCTTATGAAATGGTTCATAAAATACCCGATGATGGATTAAGTGGATTAAGTGATGAAGAAAAATTAGGTGTAAAATATAGTGAAATCGCGGATGTAATAGAAAACAACGGCCAAAATACAAGTCATGAAGTAAGGCAAAGAATTAAAGAATTACATCAAAAAAATGCTCATAAATTTCATACTCCAACATTTAGAAAAAAATAGACAGGAAAGAAAAATGAAAATAGCTATCTTTGGTGGTTCATTTAATCCACCTCATAAAATGCATAAAGAAATAGCCTTAGAATTAATAAAAAATAAATATGTTGACCATGTTATTTATGTACCAACAGGCAATAAATATCTAAAAAAAGATTTAATTGATGCCAAAGAAAGATTAGAAATGTTAAAAATAATGACACAAAATAATAAAAATCTATCCGTATCAGATTATGAAATGAAAAATAATCTAACCTATACATATCAAACCTTAGATTATTTTCAAAAGATGTATCCTAATGATGAAATTTATTTTATTTGTGGTACCGATAATTTAAAAGAAATCACCACCTGGAAAAATTATAACTATATTTTACAAAAATATAAAATAGTAGTCATTGAAAGAAATCAAGAAAGTAGCGAAGAAATCATCAAAAACTTACCTAAAAATCATCTAATCATAACGAAATTCACTACTCAAAATATATCTTCTACTAAGATTAGAGAAGAATTAAAAAGAAATAAAAATTCTCTTAATTTAGAGGAAGAAGTGAAAAATTATATTCAAAAAAGAAATCTATATATTTAAGAAAGGAAAATCACCAAAATGGAAGAAATCATAAAATTATTAAAAAAACAAAAGAAAACTATTAGTACCATGGAATCTTGTACTGGAGGGTACTTAGCCAATGTAATAACCAATATAGAAGGGGCAAGTGAAGTATTTCAATTTGGCGCTGTAACATATTCCAATGAATTTAAAATAAAAATGGGTGTAAATCCTGATATAATACAAAAATACACTGTTTATAGTATGGAAACTGCCATGGAAATGAGTAAAACGATTTCTAAATTTTCTCATTCTAATTTAGGTGTCGGCATAACCGGCAAATTAAATCGTGCCGATTCATATAATAAAACCAAAGAAAACAATCTTGTTGATATCAGTATTTATAATAAAGATAGAGATGAATTTGTAACTAAAAAAATAAAAGTAACCAACTTATCACGCTCAAAAAATAAAGAATTGATTGTAAAAGAAATCATCAAAGAATTAAAATTAATATTAGAAAAAAAATAAAAACTCAATCTTTATTTTAAGAAACCTCATATTGAAATGAAAATTGAAAAATGTTAAAATAAAACTATCAAAAATGCTTAGGAGTGATAGAATGAAAGAGTATCAATCAGAAGAAGAATTTTTAAAAGATTATGATTCAAGTATTTTTGAAAAATTATCTTTGACCGCAGATATTATAATTTTTAGTGTTTCTGATGAAACGCAAAATAATTATCGTAAATTGAATAAAAAACATTTTAGTGTATTGTTAGTAAAAAGAGATAATTATCCTTTTAAAGATAAATGGTGTTTACCTGGGGGTTTTGTAGGAATTGAGGAAGATATAGAAGATGCTGCGAAAAGAATACTTTACAATGAAACAAATTTACATGATATATACTTAGAACAATTATATACGTTTGGAAATCCAAAACGTGATCCAAGAATGAGAGTAATATCTACTTCTTATATGGCTTTAATTGATAAAAATAAATTAAATGAACAAATCACTCCCAATGCTTCTTGGTTTCATATTATGACTACAGAAGATAAAGAATCAATATTCGTTACTTTGGAGAATGGCAAAGAAGAAATAAAATTTAAAATTGGTAAAACATTAAAAGAAAAAACAACGGATCGTTATAAATATGAAATTTTGGAAAACGATAAATTAGCTTTTGATCATCCTTTAGTAATTGTAAGTGGAATTTCTCGCTTAAAAAATAAGTTAGAATATACAGATATTGTTTTTAATATGATGCCAGAGTATTTTACACTGGGCGAATTACAACAAGTATATGAAGTAATATTAGGAAAAAAATTATTAGATCCAGCGTTTCGAAGAATTATTGCCAGTAAAGTAGAAAAAACTGATAAAATGCAAACTGGTGGAGGACATCGGCCATCGGTCTTATTTAAATATAAAAATCATGATGAATAAAAATTTAGAGTACAATAATTTTGCATGATTTTCTAAAAATATTTCATACTAACCATAGGTGATTCCTTTGAAAACAACAAGTATATGGTTAGATACCATAAAGGAAAAACATTTTCCTACTTTAAAAGAACGAAAAAATGTTGATGTTTTAATTATTGGTGGTGGCTTAACAGGAATTTCTTTGCTTTATGAATTAAAAGATACCAATTTCAATGTCTGTTTAGTGGAAAGAGGAAAAATAGGCCATGGAATTACTTCAAAATCTACTGCTAAAATTAATTATTTACAAGGTATTACATATTCTAAAATTCAAAAAGAAGTTTCGAAAACATCTGCTCATTTATATTTACATTCCCAATTAGATGCGATAAAAAGAATAAAAGAAATTATCGCCAAAGAAAAAATAGATTGTGATTTTGAAGAAGTTACATCCTATGTATATGAAATGAAAGAAAAGAAAAAAGAGTTAGAAAATGAATATTTATTTTTACAAAAAGAAGGATGTCCGGTAAAACTAGAAGACCACCGAATATCAGCTAAAAATAATTATGTCTTCCATCCTTTAAAATATTTATATGCGTTAAGTGAAAAATGTCTTGAAAAACAAAAAGAAATTTATGAGAACACTATAATTACAAATATAGAATCTCAAAAAGATGGTTATCTTTGTACAGGAACATCCACCATTTATGCCAAAAAAATTGTTCTTGCTTGCCATTATCCTTTTCTTTTATTTCCTTTTTTTCTTCCCCTTCGAACGTATATTGAAAAATCTTATATTTTAGCCCAAAAAACACCACTCTATGCAAAAGAATCGTGGATAACTACACCAAAAGAAATCTTATCAAAACGTTATTACTCTTATAAAAATGAGTCTTACGAAATCATTTTAGGAGCTTCGCATATCTTAGGCAATAAAAAAAATGAACGTCAAAACTTTTCTCAAATTATGCAAAAACACAATCCTGAATATATTTGGTCTAATGAAGATATTATGACTTCAGATTATATGCCATATATTGGTTCTATTCAAAAAGATTACTATATATCAACTGGGTATAATACTTGGGGAATGACCAATAGTATTTTAGGAAGCATGATTATTAAAGATATCATATTACAAAAAGAAAATCCTTATGTCAAAGTCTTTGAACCATATCGTAAAATGAATTTGGCCAAAATAAAACAATACCCTTTAAACATGGGAATGAATATGAAAAATTTTCTCGAAAATAAAATTTATAAACAAAAAAATTGGTATCCTAGAAATTTATTTTTTTGGAAACAAAATGGTAAACTTTTAGCTACATATACAGAAAATGGTAAATTTTACACGGTTCATCCTACTTGTCCACACATGGGTTGTTCATTAATTTTTAATGAAGTGGAAAAAACATGGGATTGTCCTTGTCATGCTTCTTCTTTTGATAAGTATGGGAAATGTGTAAAAGGACCAAGTAAATATGATATTACTTGGACTCGTAAAAAATAAAGAAATATGATACACTGATGATGGTGGAAAAAATGAAAAAATTAGTCGTATTCTTTTCCAGTTTAGGAATAATTGGACTCATCATGGTATGTCTTATCAATGATTATATGTTAGAAAGTACAAAAAAACTTTTAAATCCGAACAAGTTAGAAAAAGTAGATTGTATTCTTATTTTAGGAGCCGGGATTGAAAATAATAAACCCAGTTTTATGTTAAAAGATCGTTTAGATAAAGGAATTGAATTATATCAAAAAGGAGTTTCCAATAAAATTTTAATGAGTGGGGATCACGGTCGTATTGATCATGATGAAGTAAACGTTATGAAAAATTATGCGATTGAAAAAGGAGTTCCTGCTTCTTCTATTTATTTAGATCATGCTGGATTTTCAACATATGATAGTATCTATCGAGCCAAATATATTTTTGGCATTCAAAAAATGGTGATTGTTTCCCAAAAGTATCATTTACCTCGCGCTTTATATTTAAGTAATATGTTTCAAATAGATGCTTATGGCATTGCCGCAGAAGAAATCGATTATGCTGGTAATCAATATCGAGAGATAAGAGAAGTTCTTGCCCGCAACAAAGATTTTGTTTTAGGAATTATAAAACCACCAGCAAAATATTTAGGTGAAAAAATCTCTCTTTCTGAAGATAGTAGTTTTACAAATGGCTAAAAAAGCCTTTTTTTAATGCTGAAAATTTGATAAAATAAAAATAGACTAGGATGGTGATGAGATGAAAAAGAAACAAGGATTTACATTAGTAGAGTTAATGGTAGTCATTATCATCCTTGCCATACTAGCTTTAATTGCTATTCCTGTGTATACAGGAATAAGAGCAAATGTTAATAATAGCTTATATGAATCAAAAGTAACGGAGTTGCTTTCCAAAGGAGAAGAGTATGCTGAGGAAAGTGGAAAAGTTGTCTTTCATCCTAAAACATTGTTTGAAAATGGGGAAGTTAGTACGGATAATGAAATAGGCGAATATAAAGATCCTCGAAATGGAAGAGATATGGCTTGTGATATCATCAATGTAAAATATGAAGACAATAATTATCATGCAAGTATTACGGAAAATGAAATTTGTTATTCTGATGAAGAATTAGAAAACTTATATGGAATGGTTGAACTATATGTAACGAATGAGGAAGGAATAGAAATAGACACCACAGATTGGCAAAAATATCAAAAAGTAAAAGTACAATATCGAATGAAAACAGGGTATGAAAATCTAAAAGAAAACATCAAAGAAATACTATGGACCGGAGGAGAAGAAAGAAGCTGTAATAAAGAAAATTTAGGAGAATGTGCTAGTTATGAAATTGAAACAACAAGTGTAAGAAATGTCAAAGTAAATATTCGGGTAACAGTCGAAACTACTGGTGGAGAATTATTTAGTAGTAATAGCAAAGAAATTAAATTAGATATTGAAAAACCAGTAGTATTAGATGGAAG
>CANQEG010000013.1 GCA_947594705.1 uncultured Bacilli bacterium
ACACACCTCTTCCCATCCCGAACAGAGAAGTTAAGCACTAGTACGCCGACGATAGTGTATGCGAAAATAGGTAGTTGCATACTTTTTTTTTGCCTATTTTTATGAATATAATGTTGTTATAATAAATACTATATTTTAGTGTTTTTAAAAAGAAATCCATAAAAAAAGTATTTAAGAATTTACTTAAATACTCCTTTCCTAAATTAAAACACTATACTAAATTAGCTTCATCATGAATATGATACCATAGTTCATTTATTTCTTCTAAAGTTGTATAAAGAAATTGTTCTTTAGAAAGATTTGGATAAGTATTATGAAATTCATCTATACTCTTTTCATTTTTAAATATTAAAATGGTTCTATGAAAAAAGTGTGGTGTATCAGGCTTACATAATTGTTCTAAAATAGAATCAAGTTTCTTATTATAAGTACTTGAATTTACAAATAAGAATGTTAAATTCCACTTATAAGAATGATTACTAAAATTTAAATGAATTCTTTCTATTCCATCCGTAGAAGTATATTCTTCATTCACTTGATAAGATAATTTTCTTCGATATAATGTTTTTGTTCTTTCGTTTGATTCTAGAATACGTTTTAATATAGAAAAGGTATCTATATTTTGTAAGTTTTGTTTCTGAATATTACTCATTAAAATACGTTCAAATAATTCAATTCCTATTTCATGAACGGTATAATATATACTTAAAATGCCATTTTTGAAAAACAATGGAAGTTCTTCGAAACTTATCCACATCTCTTTTTTGGAAAGTGTAACCCATTCTATTTTATAAATATTTTCAGATACACTATGTTTTTCGCATAGATTTTTGGCATCCATAGAAAGATAATAGTTATTAGGAAAATAACTTTCTTTTCGATAAGAAGGAAGATCTAAAGTTATGATTTCTTCATTTTGCATAGTAACTTCTATGTTCCAAATATTTTTCTTTTGAATGTAATCCAGTAGAGAATACTCTGTATTGTTATATTGCGTTTTAAGATAATCTAAATTTATTTCTATGCATACATAATCACATTTGATATAAGGATGTATCGTCTTTACTTTTTCGTCTATTTTATTATATTTTAATAATTTCAATTCTTCTTTGGGAATGGTTATATAATTCCAGTCCCAATTCATTCTTACTTCTTTTATATTATCTAATATAGAATTATTCATTTAGAACCTCTTTTCATAAAAATATTATATAACATATTTAGGGAAGAAACAATTTTTTACGCAATTGCTTTATTTTTTTTGACTTTTATTTCATCATTTTTTATAATGAATGTGTGATGATTTATGGAAGATATTGTATTACCATCTTTTACGCTTGTTTCTTTATACCATACGAATTCTGTCATTTTAGGGTATTTAAAGAAGTTAAATCATGAGGAAAGTATTACAGAGTACTTACCTGATTTATCGGTCTATATTGGGCGTAAAAACGCTTATTTTGTTCAAAAAAATGAAGAATTTGTTGGATTTTTGTATTTGGCATCTACAATAAAAGAACAGGAATATGAACTTTTCTTTGCGATTGATGAAGAACATCAACATCAACATATTATGACATCTTTATTAAGAGAAGTTACTTTTTACTTATTTACAATGACTTCTTGTAAGAAACTTTTAATTACGCCTATGAATCCTTATTCTAAAAAGATTGCCATTCAAAATGATTTTAAAACTATAGATGATTTTCATTATTTTAAAGAAAATGATTTTCAAAATAAACTGTAAAGTTCTGTATGATTTTTTGATATTCATTGCATATAAAATAGGAACTATGTTAAACTAGGTTTAGGTGATGCAGAAATGGATTTAAAATATACGTCAAGAAACGAAACGGATACACTTTTACTAGCGCAGAATATTGAAAGTGAAAAATTTCCCAATATGGTTATTTGTTTAGATGGAGAATTAGGAACGGGGAAAACGATTTTTGTCAAAGGTTTTGCTCAAGCATTAGGAATAGAAGAAACTATTACTTCTCCAACGTTTAATATTGTAAAAGAATATGAAAGTGGTGAACTTCCTTTATATCATATGGATGTATATCGCTTAGATGAAAAAAAAGATACAATTGGAATTCAAGATTATTTTCATAAGGGTGGTATAACAATTATAGAATGGGCCGACATGATTAAAGATGAACTTCCTGAAGAACGTCTTGAAATTGAATTCCGCTTTGTTGATGAGAATACAAGAGTACTAATTTTTAGACCTTATGGAAAATTGTATGAAGATTTATGTAGCTCAGTCCTTTAATTTAAAGGATTTTTTTTATTTGACAAACGAAATGAAAACATCTATACTAATCACATGTAGAAGTGAAAGAGGTTTTTTATGATTACGTTATATATAGATACACATACGGCAGTTATAGTTTTAGCTTTATATAAAGATGAAGTTTTAATGGATTTAGAAATGAGTGAAGAACAACGAGATCATAGTCAAAAATGTATGCCAATGTTGATTCAATTTTTAGAAAAAAATCAAGTTTCAGTTCATGAAGTTTCTGACATTGTAGTAGTAAATGGACCGGGATCTTTTACAGGAGTTCGTTTAGGGGTTACGATTGCTAAAACACTTTCTTATACGTTAGGTATTCCCATTCGTAGTATTACAAGTTTAGAACGTTTCTTGCCTTTAGATACTCCTTCAAAAGTGATTTCGATTTCTGAAAAAAATGGGTATTTTATTGGAGTATTGAATGACAAATTTGAGACAATTATTACTTATGATTATGTAAAGAAAAGTGAGAATAAGGAAATTGGACTTCTTCTAGATGAAAGTAAGGTAGATTATCAAAAATTAATTACTTCTGCTCATCAAAAGGAAGCTTCTAATCCTCATCAAGTAAATCCTTTTTATGTTAAAAAGATTGAGGTGGAAAAATGATTCGAAAAATAGAACCAAAAGATTATGAACGTGTTTATGAACTGGGAAGATTGCTTCATGATCATTATGAAAAATTATATCCTTTTGAGGAACTTACAAAAAATGACTATTTTCATGCTTTGGTATATGAAAAAGATGGTGAAATTTTAGGTTTTATAGTTTATACAGTACTTCAAGATATGGTTGATTTGGTTGATATTGTAGTAGATACTAATTATCGAAGACAAAAAGTTGCTTCTAATTTAATCGATTATATGATTACTGGTTTAAAGCAATCAGATATTTTATCTTTGGAAGTTGCTGTGGATAACTTGAGTGCAATTTCATTATATGAAAAATTTGGTTTTGAAATCATTCATACACGCAAGAACTACTATGATGAAAAGGATGCCTATGTTATGGAAAGGGTAATGACTGATGAATGATGTATATATTTTAGCCATTGAGACTTCTTGTGATGAAACCTCTATGGCAATTGTTAAAAATGGAAAGAAAGTTGTTTCTTTCACTGTTTTAACGCAGATGGATGTTCATGCTAGTTTTGGTGGTGTTGTACCCGAAATAGCAAGTCGAATGCATACGGAAAATATTACTATGGTTTTGGATGAAACATTACAAAAAGTTCATATGACAGTAGCGGATGTAGATGCCATCGCGGTTACTTATGCTCCTGGGTTACTCGGAAGTTTACTTGTTGGAGTAGAATGTGCAAAAGTGCTTTCATATGTGTATCAAAAACCTTTGATTGCTGTGAATCATACGATGGGACATATTTATGCCAATAATATTGAGCATGATATTCATTATCCAAGTCTTGCTTTAATTGTAAGTGGAGGACATACGGATTTGCTTGTTTTGAAAAATGAAAGAGAAATGGAAATTTTAGGAAGTACGATTGATGATTCGATTGGGGAAGTGTATGATAAAGTTGCGAAAGTTTTGGGAATGCCTTATCCAGGCGGTCCAGAGATAGATAAAGCGTCTTTACTTGGAGAAGACACTTATTCACTTCCTAGACCAATGCTTGATAAAACATATCGTTTTTCTTTTAGTGGTCTTAAAAGCTTTATTATTAATTTGGTTCATAACGAACGACAAAGAGGCAATGAAATTCGAGTTTATGATTTAGCTAAATCTTTTCAAATTGTTGCAGTTGATGAGTTAGTGCGTAAAGTTGAACTCGCTTTCCAAAATACCAAAATTAAACATTTTGTTTTAGCGGGTGGTGTTTCGGCAAATAAATATTTACGTGAACAAATGAAAGAATTATGTCAAAAATATGAGGTGGATTTTGAAGTTCCCAATATTTTATATTGTACGGATAATGCCGCGATGATTGGATGTGCTGCTTATCCACTTTATAAAGCTAAAAAGTTTGCTGATTTTACTTTGAATGCTAAAAGTAGCGAAGATATTGCTTCTTATATAAAAAATACAAAAAAAATTGATTGACTCGGGGGGGGGGTATATGTGATAAACTCATTCTAGGAAACTAGGGTGATTTTTTCATATGGAACTAAGAAAATTTAAAGAAAAAAATCATAAAAAAGTAGGAATTATACTATTTACAATCACTTGTATCTTATTAATTAGTGGAGTGATTTTATATAGAACTTTTGCGATATTTCAAGTTGATACCACCCAAAATGTTATCAATGGAAGTATTGAAGACCCGGGAGATTTATATTTTGCTTTTTATAAAGATGGTGTTATTCAAAATGAAATGCCCCAGAAAGATGAAGGGTATATGTTAGACAAACAAAGTTTTTGTGGAGTAAACGGAGTGAAAGATGAAAAAATTATTCCTTCTTTAGATAGAGATACTTGGTCTATTATTGTAACTGGTATGAAAAGTTCTAGAACGAAATGTAATTTATATTTTACCAAAACTTATGATGATACAACTCTTTATGATTTATCGGGAAATAATTATAATGGCACTTTTCAAAATGGAGCGATTGTACAAAAAGATGAGGAAAATAATTTAGGTATTTATTTTGATGGAACAGATGATTATGTAGATATAGATGATTTACCTGCTTCTATTAATTGGGAAAGTGGATTTACAATTGAATTTGAAGCAATGTGGAAAGCTTTTCCGTATTATTCAAGAATTTTTGAATTTGGAAATGGAACAGATTCTGATAATATTTTTGTTTCTAATATGAAGGAAACTAATCAATTAACTTTTGCTACACGTTATGGAATGCAGTCAGATAACTCGATAGTTGTATTTCAATATGACCAAGATAACAAAGCAAAGATTAATCAAAATGAAAAGGCTTGTTATAAATTAATCATTATTAAAAATGATAATAATATGCAAATTGATATTTATAAAAATTTAATTTTTCAAGATACAATTCCATATCTATTTAAAAATGGAATTAACAATATTTTAAGAAATATTTTAAGAGTTGAAAATTATTTAGGAAGAAGTTCTTGGACAGGAACTTATGCTAAAGATGCATATTTTTATGGTTATATTTATTCTTTAAAAATTACTGATTCTAAAAATAATATTATTCTTTGGTATGACTTTTAAATTTGCTTTAGCACTTTATCGTTGACAGTGCTAACAAATTGTGCTATAACATTATTTAGAAAGAAGGAATAATGTATGGCTAAAAAGGAATTTAAAGCCGAATCAAAAAAATTAATGGATTTAATGATTCATTCTATTTATACAAATAAAGATATTTTTTTAAGAGAATTAATCTCTAATGCAAGTGATGCAATTGATAAACTTCATTATCGTTCTTTAACTGATAAAAGTGTAAAAATAAAGAAAAAAGATTTTGAAATTTTTCTAGCTGTTGATGAAGAAAAAAGAACACTTACTATTTCTGATAATGGTTGTGGTATGACTAAAGAAGAATTAGAGAAAAATTTAGGAACAATTGCTAAGTCTGGTTCTTTACAATTTAAAGAAGAAAATGAACACAAAAAAGATATTGATATTATTGGGCAATTTGGAGTAGGTTTTTATTCAGCTTTTATGGTAAGTGATAGTATTTCTGTAAAATCTCGTGCTTATGGAAGTGATGAGGCCTATGAATGGATTTCTAGTGGTGTAGATGGTTATGAAGTAAAACCAAGTGAAATGGATTCTTATGGAACAATCATTACGTTAAAAATTAAAGAAGATACGGAAGATGTAACTTACAGCGATTATTTAAAAGAATATAAAATTGAAGAACTTGTAAAAAAATATTCTAACTATATTACTTATCCAATTAAAATGGAAGTAGAACATCGTCATTTAAAAGAAGGTAGTGATAATGAATATGAAACACATCTAGAGACTGAAGTTTTAAATGATATGGTACCTTTATGGAAAAGAGATAAAAAGAAAATTACCGAAGAAGAATATAATACTTTTTACAGTGATAAATTCTTTGATTATGAAACTCCTTTAAAAGTAATTCATACAGAAGCGGAAGGATTAGTATCGTTTTCTTCCTTACTTTATATTCCATCTCATGCTCCTTATGATTATTATACAAAACAATATGAAAAAGGTCTTCAACTTTATTCTAATGGTGTTTTAATTATGGAAAAAGCAGAAGATTTGCTTCCTGATTATTTTAGTTTTGTAAAAGGAATTGTAGATTCCCCTGATTTATCTTTAAATATTTCAAGAGAAATTTTACAACAAGATAAGAATTTAAAATTAATTGCGAAAAATATTGAAAATAAAATAAAAAAAGAATTGTTAAACATGATGAGTGAAGAAAAAGAAAAATATGAAAAATTTTGGGAAAGTTTTGGAATGCAATTAAAATTTGGAATCTATGATAACTTTGGTATGAATAAAGATAAACTTGTAGATTTACTTTTATTCGCTACTTCTAAAGATAAAGATTATGTTTCTTTGAGTGAATATGTAAAAAATATGAAAGAGGAACAAACTTCTATTTATTATGCATGTGGAGAAACTCTAGATAAAATTGATTTACTTCCTCAAGTAGAACGTGTAAAAGAAAAAGGGTATTCTATTTTATATTGTACAGAATATGTAGATGAATTTGCTTTAAAAACGATTGGAGAATTTGAAGGTAAGAAACTTGTAAATGTTTCTAAAGAAGATTTAGATTTAGATAGTGAAGAAGAGAAAAAAGAACTAGAAAAATTAAATGAAAAAAATAAAGATTTATTTACATTTATGAAAGATGAAATAAAAGATGTAGAAGAGGTTCGTTTTACAAATCGTTTAAAAACACATCCTGTATGTTTGTCTACGGTGGGAGATATTTCTATTGAAATGGAAAAAGTAATGAATGCTATGCCGGTTGATAATAAAGTAGAAGCCAAGAAAATATTAGAAATTAATAATCATCATCCAATTGCGAAAAAGTTAGAAGATTTTTATAAAAATGATAAAGAACGTTTAAAAGATTATACAAAAATTCTTTATAATGAAGCTAGACTTATTGAAGGACTTCCTATTGAGAATCCTACTGAGTTTGCTAGTTTAATTAGTGAAGAATTATCAAAATAAGTAAACATTCTTTGAAAATTCGTTGACTCGGGGGGGGGTATTTGTGATAAACTCATTCTAGGAAACTAGGGTGATTTTTTCATATGGAATTAAGAAAATTTAAAGAAAAAAGTCATAAAAAAGTAGGAATCGTTATTTTTACTTTAGTTTGTATATTATTAATCAGTGGCGTAATTATTTATCAAACTTTCGCCATATTTCAAGTTGATACAACACAGAATGTTATTAATGGAAAAATAGAAGACCCGGGAGATTTATATTTTGCTTTTTATAAAGATGGTATTATTCAAAATGAAATGCCCCAGAAAGATGAAGGGTATATGTTAGACAAACAAAGTTTTTGTGGAGTAAACGGAGTAAAAGATGAAAAAATTATTCCTTCTTTAGATAGAGATACTTGGTCAATTATTGTAACTGGTATGCGAAATTCTAGAACAAAATGTAATTTATATTTTACTAAAACTTATAATGAGACAACTCTTTATGATTTATCGGGAAATGGTTATGATGGTACGTTTAAAGGTGCAAAAGTTCAAAAAGATGAAAACGGAAACTTAGGTATTTATTTTGATGGAAAAGATGACTTTGTAGATGTTGTTGATTTACCTGCATCTATTAATTGGGAAAGTGGATTTATTGTCGAGTTTGAAGCAATGTGGAAAGCTTTTTCAACTTATTCACGAATTTTGGATTTTGGAAATGGACCAGAATCTGATAATATTTTTGTTACAAATTATGCAGCTAATGCTTCGTTATCTCTTGGAACAAGATATGGAAAACGCGGCAGTGATGAAAATTATGGTGCTTTCTCACAAGCAGCTGTTCCTGTAGTTTCTATTGATAAAGATAAAAAAAATTTTTATAAATTAATAGTGAAAAAAGAAGAAAATAATATAATTATAGATATTTATAAAAAATCAAATTTATCGGGGACAATAACTTATGATGTAACTCAAACAGGAAATATTGTAAAAAATATTTTAAGAACGGAAAATTATTTGGGAAAATCTAACTGGACTGCAGATGGCTATTTTTTTGGTTATATTTATTCTTTAAAAATTACTGATTCTAAAAATAATATTATTCTTTGGTATGACTTTTAAAAATACTTGAAATATTACTATAAACTTTGTTATAATAAGTTTCGTAAAGCAATGAGGAAAGAGTAGTAATAAAAATAATTATTTTTTAGAGAGTTTGGGATTGGTGAAACCAAATAAATAATATTTTATGAATTCGCTTTCTGAGTCTTAAAGCAAAACTTTAAGCGGTTAGTCCCGTTATGACAAAGAGTTAGTTTTTATAACTATAAATTAAGGTGGTACCACGATTTGTTCGTCCTTTGATTTATAGTTTTTTTTAGTAAAGGAGAGATTTTGATGGATAATAAGATGTTGTTAGAAACAATGGAAAAGGAAATAAATGGTGTTTCTAATTTAAATGAATTAAATGATTTAAAAGTTAAGTATATGGGGAAAAAGGGTATTATTAGCGAGTTAAATGCTAAAATTAGAGAAGTTCCTAATGAAGAAAAAAAAGCTTATGGAGAAAAAATGAATGAGCTTAAAAATGGTTTTAATAATTTTTTTGAAGAAAAAAAGAAAGAATTGGAACAAGCTATTTTAAATGAAAAATTAGAAAAAGAAGCGATTGATATTAGTTTGCCGGCAACAAAAGTTCCTATGGGAGCTCCTAATATACTTGAAAAAATTATTGAAGATATTGAAAGTCTTTTAATGAGTATGGGCTATGATGTAGTAGATGGCCCAGAAGTGGAAGAAGATCGTTTTAATTTTGAACTTTTAAATATACCAAAAGGACATCCAGCAAGAGATGCGCAAGATACTTTTTATTTAAAGGGAGATGAGATTTTACTTCGAAGTCAAACTTCTCCTGTACAAGCAAGAACAATGTTAGAGTATCAAGGAGAGAAACCAGTTCGAATGATTTGTCCGGGTAAAACTTATCGAAGAGATGATGATGATGCAACACATTCTCATCAATTTATGCAAATTGAAGGGTTACTTGTCGATAAGAATATTAGTTTATCAGATTTAAAAGGAACTTTTGATGTGATTGCGAAACATTTATTTGGAAGTAAAACCGAGACAAGATTGAGACCAAGTTATTATCAATTTACAGAACCTTCTGTAGAACTTGATATTAGTTGCTTTAAGTGTGGAGGAAGTGGATGTGCTTTGTGTAAGAATAGTGGATGGATTACAGTTGCGGGTGCTGGGATGGTACATCCTAATGTATTACGTAATTGTGGGTATGATCCAAGTATTTGGAGTGGTTTTGCTTTTGGGTTTGGAGCAGAAAGACTTGCCATGTTAAAGTATGGAATTAGTGATATTCGAACTTTTTATCAAACCGATTTGCGTGTTAATCAAGTGATTGATCGAATGGAGGTACAAAATGATTAGTTTAGAGTGGATTCAAGATTATGTAGATATTTCTGATGAGAATTTAGAAGAGTTAGCTGTTAAAATTACAAAAGCAGGAATTAATGTTGAAAAAGTAATTACAAACCATATTGAGCATTTAGTAATAGGGGAAGTATTAGAATGTGTAGCTCATCCTAATTCTGATCATTTACATATTTGTAAAGTAAAAGTTTCTTCAGATAAAATTTTACAAATTATTTGTGGAGCTCCTAATGTTCGTGAAGGTATCAAGGTTATTGTAGCGCTTCCAGGAGCTGTTTTACCGGGAAATTTTGAAATCAAAAAAAGTGAAATTCGTGGAGAAGAATCAAATGGAATGATTTGTGCTTTATTTGAACTTGGATTAGAAGAAAAAACAGAAGAAACTTATGCGAAAGGTATTTATGAATGTGATAAAGATGCTCCAATTGGAATGGATGCGTTAAAATATTTAGGAAAAGATTCTACTTTATATGAATTAGATATTCATAAACATCGTAATAATGACTGTTATTATCATATTGGATTTGCTTATGAAGTGGCATCTATTTTGAATAAAAAAGTTACTCTTCCAGAAATGGATTTTAAAACTATGAAAGATTCTATTCAAAATCATTTTTCTTTAAAGGTAGAAACAGAAAAATGTCCTTATTATAGTGCAAGAATGGTAACTGATATTCAAATTAAAGATTCTCCAGAATTTATTCAAAGAAGGTTAATTGATGCAGGAATGCGACCAATTAATAATGTTGTCGATATTTCTAATTATGTTATGCTTGAATTTGGACAACCTCTTCACTTTTTTGATAAAGATAAGTTAGGAGATAAAGTTTTAGTAAGAGATGCCAAAGAAAATGAAGTCATTACAACTTTAGACCATAAAGATAGAGTTTTAAAAAGTTCTGATATTGTAATTACGGATGGAAATAAACCTGTTTGTATTGCGGGAGTTATGGGTGGACTTAATACTGATGTAGATGAAAATACAAAGACAATTTTAATTGAAAGTGCTATTTTTGATGCAGTTAGTATTCGAAATACAGCAAGTCATTTGGATTTAAAAAGTGAAGCTTCGATTCGTTATGGAAAAGGTCTTAGTTATGAATATACAGAAATGGCTCTTAATCGAGCATGTCATTTGTTAGAGAAATATGCGGATGCGAAAGTATTATCTGATACCGTTTTGTATGATGTTGTGTCTAAAACACCAAAAGTTGTTACTTTTAAAGCACAAGATGTTAATGAATTATTAGGAATTGTAATTGATACAAAAGATATGGAAGTAGAGTTAAATCGTTTAGGTTTTCCTTATACTTTAAAAGATGATGTATTTACTGTAACGATTCCAAGTCGAAGATTAGATATTGACCCTAATGTAAATGATATTGCAGAAGAAATTGGAAGACTTTATGGGTATCATAATTTAGTTTCTACACTTCCTAGGGTTCCTATTAGAAAAGGGGAATATGTGGGAGATGTAAAATATCGTAAATTTATTTCCAAACGACTTCGTGCTTTAGGACTTAATGAAACAAAAACTTATACATTAACTTCTTCAGAAATGGCTAAAATGTTTCATTATGAAGAAAAAGAAAATATGATTTTACCAAATCCTATGAGTGCTGATAAATCTGTTATTCGAGTATCTTTACTTCCTTCTTTATTTCAAATTTATGAATATAATCGAGCAAGAAAAGTAGATGATATTTTACTTTATGAAATTAGTAAAACTTATGATAAGAATTTTCAAGAAGAATCTAAAATTGCTATGCTTTTAAGAGGAAATTATTTAACAAATACATGGGGAAAAGATGTAGCTGTTGACTTTTATTTGGTAAAAGGAATTGTAGAAGATTTACTTCATTCTTTAGGACTTCAAAATCGTTATGATTTTCAAAAGAAGGAAATCGTTGATTTACATCCCGGAGTAAGTGCAAGTATTATTGTTGATCGTGAAGAAGTAGGGATTATTGGAAAAGTTCATCCTAATATTACTAAAGATGATGTTTATGTTGTAGAACTTTCTTTAGAAAAATTAATAAGAAAATTAAAACCAATTAAATTTAAAGAACCAAATAAGTATCCTTCTATTGAAAAAGATATGGCCTTTGTAGTAAAGAAAAACGTTAATGCAAGTGAAATTTTAAGTGTCATAAAAAAACAAGGAGGAAGACTACTTAGTAATATTACTATTTTCGATGTTTATGAAGGGGAAAATGTTGCTCATGATGAGAAATCTATTGCTTTTCGTTTAACTTTTGAAGATGAAACGAGAACTTTAACGGAAGATGAAGTAATGGAAATTTTTAATAAAATTATTTCTTCTGTGTTAAAGGAATTTCAAGCTACGTTAAGAGATAAATAAAAAAGTCGCAGAAAATGCGATTTTTTTATGGTGTTAAAACAATACGAAAACTTTGCCCGTCATTTGCTGCTCCGATATCTCCTAAAAAACACATGATACCAGTAGCAATGCCATAATTCCAATGCCCTCCACGAGAAAACCATGTTCTATTAGTAGATATAAATACGGAACTATCTGCATAATAACTACTTATATTATTTGAGTGAAAACTTGTACGATAAAAAGGACCTGTTTCTTTTGTAGCATCACCAAGTATTCCTCTTTGATATTCTTGATCTGATTTATTATAATCATATAAATCATAATATTTTTTACTAGGCAAAGGAAGACCATCTGTTTTACTTCCAGTTTCATTTGAATAGTGTCCATTAAATCCTGTGTTTGCTGATGAAGTTATTCCAATTGCTGGTTCAGCATTATTTTCACTATATTGCATAACTCCCATAACTCTTTCTCCAGAACCACCCGTCATATCATAAACACCAGTATAATTTCCTGTGGTACTTGCTGAGTTGCTTCGAATATCAAAGTAGTTATATGTATTTGTTCCCGTTACACTTAATTCTGTACTTTCCCATGTATTACATTCTTCACTAGCAGTTCTATAACCACAAGTTGGTTGTTTATTTGAAGCATAACCAGTTAAATAATTTGAGTTATTATTATACATAATTGTTTCACAAGAATTATTTTTACATCTTCCATATTTGCTTTGTGCTAAATATGCAATAGCACCCCACTCAGTATTTTTTAACATGTGGCTTTCCAATTCTCTTATATAGTCATAACTACTATAAAAAGCGTGTGATATGTCGATGGAACGCCAACTAAATACATTTGGTTTGATAACAATTTGTTCAGAATTATTTTCATTTTTTTGTGCCTCTTTACTATTTTTGGCATTTTTATATCCGGTTTCAAATTTTCCAACCCAAAATCCATTTGTGTTAAAACTTGTAAAAGCTGGATGCGTTAACCAATTTCCTTTTAAATTTCCAGAAGTAATTCCACTTTCTTTTGATTCAAAGGTAATTTCAAAAACTTCTGATAACCCTTTATTATTATATTCCTGTGCTTCTATCGTTGTCATAGTATTATACCCATTATAAGTATTTTCATTTTCCTTTAATTGATATTTATATCTTGGAATCCATACAAAATAACTTTCGATATCACTTTCTTTTATTTCATCTCCCGGTTGATAATCATCTATTTTACCATCTCTAAGTATCACGGCATTGGCCCATTTCTTATTTGTATAACTATACCAAGGGTTGTTTGTATCAGTAATATCTGCTTTTACTATTTTACCTCCGTAATTTTTTTCTTCTAAATTTGTTATAGTTATTTCGCTGGGTTTTTCATTTTCTTTTATTGTTATAGGTACAAGTCTTCCATTTCCAAGGTCTGGTATAGCTCCATTTAAAATTGTTTCTTTATATATCTTTTTAAAATATAAATAACATTTGGTTTTAGTGGTACTTATATTCTTTAATTCTACACTCCAATTTTCATTATTCCAATTGATATTACTTGTTTGATTCCCTGTAACCATATCTATACATTTGCTTGTTGATGTATCAAGTGAGTAATCCTCTTTTTTATCTGGTACAGTTTTAGATAAGGAACCATCTATATAAAAAGCAAATTCTACATCACCCATATCTTGTACAATTCCTTCAATCATATTTTGGGTTTCGTTTACTTGGAATATGGCAAATGTTCGATAAAGAATAACACCACTAATTAATAAAATACAAGTGATTGTAAATAGAATAATTCCTATCTTTTTTGAATTTTTTTCTTTAAATCTTTTTAATTCCATTTGTATCACCTAACCAACTCGTAATATGGTACGACTTATGATATAATTATAATCATAAAATGTTACGATGTCAACGGTGATAGTCTGTGAGAATTATAGCAAATGATTATAAACCTAATGAAATGTTTAAAATATTAAGACAAAGTTTAAATTTAACTCAAGAAGAATTAGCTAAGTTAATTCATGTAAGTAAAAGTTCTATTGAAAAATATGAATATGGAACTTGTAATTATACTTTTGAAACGCTTCTTAAAATTGCTCAAAAAAGTGGTTATGAAATTATCTTTGAGAAAAAGTTGAAATAATTTCAAACCTATAAATATCTTGCAATTTTTGATTATTTTTATTACAGGTAGTAAGAACTAATTCTTGTGTGGATGGTTTCTTTAGTTTTATAGTTCCATTTTTTTCTTGATGTAAAATTTCTTTTAATTCATATTGATATGTTTCTTTTTCATAGTAAAGAGTCGCGTTGTCATTTATTTTTAATTGGTCTAAATTTTTAAAGAAGGCAATCGAACTTGTTCCTGAATGACTTGCTAAAAGAAAGGGGCAATTATCTTTGGGATGACAATCACTTGTTAATAACTCAATATTTTTGTCAACAGTATTTTCTTTAGAATCGTAGGAATAAAATCCTCTTTTTAAATTTATTTTAGGAATTTCTAAAATACCTAAATAATTGTTTTCTTTTGGAGTTTCATCTTCCATTGAGAAATATTTTTCAATTTGTTCTTGATTGGTCTTAGAAATCTTTTTTTCTGCTTGAAATTCGCCAAAAAAAAGAAGAAGTCCACTAGCAAGTAGAAGTAGGGCGATACTTTTTCTTATCATAAAGCATAATACCTCCTAAGCTGATGAATAAAAATGCCTGATTCAAATTATTATTTTTTAATGTTTGGGGAACTTTATAATTGATAATTTGTAAAGTTTCATAAATAACAGGTGTTAGTTCATCTTGATAGATTAAGTCAATCTCAAAAGTTTCATCTGGTAGAATATAACCTTCTTTGGTTTCTTCTTCTTTTAAGATGTATTTTCCTAAAGGAATTCCGGTAATAGATGTAAATCCCATATCATTTGTTGTTAAAACTGCTACTAAACTTCCTTTTTTATAAAGAATCTTTTTTTCACTATCTAATATGTCTTCTCGGGCATAAAGATGAAACGTTACATTTGGTAAGGGTTCATTGGTTTCATTTTTCTTTTCTATTTTGATTCCTCCTACAACACTTTCATTTTCAAAATATAAATTAATTTCTTCTGGACTTTTTTCATTTATTTCAAATTCTAATGGATTTTTATTCCAAAGATAACCATTCATTGGGCCTTCTATTTCTTCTAAACGATATTTGGAATAATAAAGACCTTCTGTTGTGAATTCTCCTAATTCATTTGTTTTATAAAGACAATCTTCAGTTTCACAAATGTATTTTTTTTCAATTACATCATATATTTTAAAGAAAATATTAGATAGGAATATTTTTTTACCAGTATTTTTTTCAATTTTTTGAACTTTCATTGTTTTCTTTTTGGTTTTGTCATATAAAGTTATTAGTTTTTCCGTATTTTTATTTTCACTGGTAATTGTAAATTCATGTTTTTGAGAATCTAATTGATAGCCATTTGGTGCTTCTATTTCTTGTAAGTAATATTCTCCAATTCCTAATATTTTGGATGAAGTTGCTTCACAGTTTTCGTTGGTAATTAAGGTTTCTAATAAAGTTCCATCTTTGGTATATAGACCATATTTGGCACCTTTTAAACTTGTAGTCCCTTTGGATTGACAACTTTTGGTCTCAGCATCTAATTTTCTTAGTTTTACGGGAACTTGAATTACATTTATTTTATAAGATGCGCTGATGGGATTAAATGAACCAACTTCGATGACATCTTGACTTTCTGGATGTGTGTAAACAATGGTAGGATGATTGTATTGGGTATCTTTTTTCGAAATTTTGATTTCGATTGGATTGGTATCAGTTGCAGTTACTATGAGAGAGTTGCCATTTTTTTGTAAATTTTTAGTTTTACTTTCTAATTGATAATGCGCTAGAACTTTATTTTCATCTTTTATTTCTTTGGTTTCTCCTAAAAGTAAAGTTAGTTCTGTTTCTTTAAATTTTGGCGTTTTTTGATGTTCTTCTAGTAGTCTTTCCATTTCTTTTTGTTCTTCGGTAAATTTTTCAATTCTTTCATTTTTGTATACACTGGTTGAAAAATAAATATCATAACCATGTGGAACAGTTTTCCAAATCATATACTGGGTTACAGCGTACCATTTTAAATCTTCATGATTGGTGGTTTCATCTTTGTAACCATATCCATAGTAGGCAAGAAGTACAATTCTTTGCCATTCACTTTCTTTCATGTTGGCAACATAAGCTTGCTCTTTATCATGAGATGTATATAGGTGTGTTCCATCTATTGGTGTTCCCGGTTCAATACAATAGACAAATTGATTATTACTTTTTTTCACAATTTTAGTCATTTGATGTGATTTTGTAACTCTTTGTCCCGTTAAATCTTTTTTCCAAATGTAAACATCTGGAATGGCTTCGTAATGTTCTTCCATGGAATCTTCACTAGCACTAACCCCTTTTATTGTGCATAGTCCTACTACTAATATTAGTAGGAGTAAAATTTTCTTTTTCATAACTTGTCCTCCTAATAGTAATATACCGGAAAAAAGTTGAAATCCCTTTTTTTTTAGAAGAAAAATCGTTCGACAAAATTCGACAATGCCAAAAAATGTTTGATAAATAGAGTGTTTATATGATAGTATTATCTTTAGAAAAGGTATTATACTATTGGTAGGAGGTTTTTCTATGTATGATATTATTATTGTAGGTGCTGGCCCAGCTGGTTTAACCGCGGCTTTATATGCTTTAAGAGCAAATAAAAAAGTTTTAATATTTGAAGCAAACTCTTATGGAGGACAAATTTTAAATGCTAGTAAAGTGGAAAATTACCCTGGAATTCTTTCTATTTCAGGTTATGAATTTTCCCATACTTTATATGAACAAGTTAAAAATTTAGGGGGAGAGATTCATTATGAAACAGTGATTCGAGTAAATGAAGATAAAAGTGTGATAACAAACGAGAATACCTATAATACTAAAGCTGTGATTTTAGCTACAGGTTCTATTCATCGAAAATTAAATATTGAACATGAACAAGATTTTTTAGGAAAAGGAATTTCCTATTGTGCTACTTGTGATGGAAATTTCTTTAAAGATAAAGTTGTAGCTGTGAATGGGGGAGGCAATAGTGCGTTAGAAGATGCTCTTTATTTGTCTTCGATTGCGAAAAAAGTTTATGTAATTCATAGAAGAGAAGAGTTTAGAGGAGAAGCTTATCTGTTAGATGAATTAAAAAGTAAATCTAATGTTATTTTTTATTTAAATTCAACTATTTCTTCATTGGTTGGAAATGATTGTTTAGAGAAAATTATAGTAAAAAAAGAAAACGAAGAAATGGAACTTTTAGTTGATGGACTTTTTATTGCTATTGGGCAAGAACCTAAAAATGAATGTTTTAGTAATGTTTGTGATATCAATGAAAAGGGTTACTTTTTGTCTTCTGATGGAGTACATACAAAAACAAAAGGAATATATGTTGCAGGAGATGCTCGAGAAAAAAATTTAAGACAACTTACAACAGCTGTAAGTGATGGAAGTATTGCTGCAACTACGGCAATTCGAGAATTGTGATTCAATTGAAAGTTAAAAAAAATAATCAAAACTGATTATTTTTTTAAAGTTAAGCACTTACTTAAAATAGTAAAAGTATTATTAATTATAAGGTATAAGGGATTCACCTTTTTTCGCTTCTAGTTAAATTCCGTTCTAGTAGTGCTTCGATTTCTTTATTTGTTTCATCTACACTTCTAGAATAATCAATATCGGAAATTATGTGTAGTATATAGGCCTCTACCATTGATAGTTGAGCATAATTTTCTTGCTTTTTTTCTTCTTTTACTTTTGACTGTAATTCTTCTTTTGGTATTTTACATAATCTCATTATTTCTTGTTTTGCATATTGGAATTCTTCAGATGTTAATCTGCTTAACATTAACTCTTCGATTGATTCTTGACACATAAAATTATATACTCTCATATAATCTTCTTCAAAACATTCTTTCGTGACCATATATATGAAATAATTTAGCAAAAATTTTATTTCTACTATATATACTGGCTTCTTCAAGTTCTTCATAAGATAATTCTGATACTTTTTTAGAATCTAAATATTCTATTCTTTTCTTTTCATATTCTGATTCATAAGATAACCATTTAATCCATTCAATATCATAAGGAATATTACCTATTTTCCCAGGAACAATCTTTATGCCCAATTTTATAGCTATTTTGCCCATTTGTTCATCAAATTTCGTATTAAAATCCATACATTTCATTTCCTTTAAGTATGTATTATAACATGCTTTTATTTATTGTAAATAAAAAAATGAATTAAAATAAACAATATGGTGCAAGAAAAGGGACTTGAACCCTCACGAGCTTAGCTCACTACCACCTCAAAGTAGCGCGTCTACCGATTCCGCCATTCTTGCATTTAATATTATTATATCTTATTTTCTTAAAAAAAAAAATTCTTTATTGTAGTTTACTAAATATTTTGCTTAAATTTTCATGAATTACTAAGGTAGCTATGTCATCAAAAGGAGTTTTTTCATTGTTAATAATTACGAGATTTTTTCCTTTAAAGTATCTAATTAATCCACTTGCAGGGTATACTAAGAGAGAAGAACCGATAACAATTAAAGTATCTGATTGACTTATTTCTAATATAGAATCTTCAAAACAATCGGGCATCATTTCCCCATAAAGAACGACATCAGGTTTGATAATCCCTTGACATTTTTGGCATAGAGGAATATCTTTAGAATTAAAAACATATTCGGCATCGTAAAATGTATGACATTTTGTACAATAATTTCTATAAATACTTCCATGAATTTCTAATACTTTTTGATTGCCAGCTTTGGTATGAAGACCATCTATATTTTGGGTAATAATAGCTTTTAATTTTCCACAATCTTCTAATTTTTTTAAATATAAATGGGTTACATTTGGTTTTGTATGAAGACAATTAAAATTTTTTTTGTAAAATTTATAAAACTCATGAGGATGTTGATAAAACATTTTAGAACTTAACATTTCTTCGGGAGAATAGATCTCTTTTTGTTTATATATTCCATCTTCACTTCTAAAATCTTTCAAACCACTATCTGTGGAAGTGCCGGCTCCACTAAAAACAACGATATGTTGAGAATTGTTTATAATATTTTGTAATATTTCTATTTGATTCATATATTTTTCTCCTACTTAAGATTATTATAATTCTTATATCTTGAAGAAGCAATAAAAAAGAATGATATTTTTTTGGATCATTCTTTTTTTAAGGTTAATGATTTATTTTTAACCATTAAGAAATCAAACGTATTGGTATACATATTCGCGATTAATGTTTCATAAGAATAAGTGGTGTCGATTTGATTATCTCCTTTTTTATTGGGATTGGCAATATAAAATTCATTGTTCTGGGTATTTACACTTGTAACAGCTATATAATGGCCATAATTTGAGAATGTTTTAGGATGGTTTATTTTTCCTTTGGGACCTACTAATATAAGAGCCATGTATTCGTAACGAATCATGTCAATTATTTGTTGTTTTTTGGATTGAGGATTTTTATAACTATATTTTAATAATTCATATTCTAAATGAAATTGTTTCTCTTTGTTTAATTGTTGAAGTAAATAAATAAATCCTAGTGTAGTAATTCCATATCTTTTGTTTTCTTTATTGGTAAAAAAATCTAGAGGGTTTTCTTCGTTATCTAAGAGTATTTTTTTAGCAACATCTACAGGGTCTAAATCATAACCAATACTAGAAAGAATTGTTGCCATTGCGGATGGGCCACAGCCAAAGTTTTGCAATTCCCAGTTAGGAATCCCATCTATTCCTTCTATATCACTATACATGTATTGTTTATATCTTTTGGTATATTTTCTTCCCAATTCATTTGGTAAAATAATGTCATATTTTTCATTTTTTGTATTCATATTTTTTAACTCCTTTATTTTTATTATTGTTTGTTATGAATACAATTAAATTTTAAATGATGATAAATTAAAATTATACACTTTTTCATAATCAATCGCCTCATTTATGTAAGCTATTATATCAAAGAGGTCAAAAAATTAAAATATGTTTTTAAAAAGAGAGTTTCAATTCAATTTGATGCGAATCTATTTTTAAAATGGAAATATTTGATGTGAGTGTCAACCTTTTCGTTTAAAAAAAATGTTTCATAAAAAACTTTTTGACACGATTTGAGTTTTAAAGAAGTTTGGCCTTCATTATGGGTAATGTTGGCATTACAAAGTAATTATGATGTATAAAGAATTAAAAAGATAAATAAAATCAAAAATGGTTAAATAAATATTTAAAAAAAGAAAAAAAGAATAGAAGATATTGCTTTCTTATCTATTGATACTATGAACACGTAATTTTATTTAATTAATAATCATTTAATAACCATTCTAAAACATTATAAATTTTAATTCCTTCTTCATTGGCTGAAGGTGTTTTGTCAAGAGTTAAAATTATTTTTTCATAGTTATCATTAATTTTTTGTAAAGGTCTTAGCTCTCTTAATAATGTTTTGTTATCAGAAGATTTTAATGTTTCTGCTACTTGAATATAAAGTTTGCCTTTATTACTTATGGCGACAAAATCTATTTCATATTCTCCAATTTTTCCGATGTAAACATCATATCCTCGTCTTTTAAGTTCTAAATATACAACATTTTCAAGAATATGACCAAAATCGCCAATTTTTCTTCCTAAAATAAAATATCTTAATCCTAAATCAGAAACATAATATTTTTCTCCAGTTTTTAAGTAATTTTTTCCTTTTATATCATATCTTGTAGCCTTGTATAGAAAAAAAGATTCTATAAAACTATTAAGATATTTTTCTACTGTTCTAACATTTATTTTTTTACCATCTGATGTCATTGTATTTGCAATATTATTTGTAGATAGTAAATTTCCAATGTTATCCATAGCAAAATTCGCAATTTTTTTAAGACTATTTTCATCAGTTATATTTTTTCTTATCATTACATCTTTTATTATGATGTCGTTGTAAATATTACTTAAATATATTCCCACATCATCTTCTGTTTCTAATTGTAAAGTATAAGGAAATGATCCCAAAGAAATATACTTCTGATATAATTCATCATTAGTTATATTTTCATTGTTTGCAGATTTATATTCTTTAAAAGATAATGGCAACATTTTAATTTCTATATATCTTCCTGATAAAAGAGTAGATAGTTCACTAGATAGTAAAAAAGCATTGGAACCAGTTATATATAAATCAACATTCTTGTTGATGTATAAACTATCGATTGCTTTTTGAAAATCTGTTATTAATTGTACTTCGTCAATAAAAACATAATTTTTTTTCTTTTTATTTAATTTATTATTAATATAGTTATACAATGACATATAATCAGCTATGAAATTGTACTTTAAATCTTCAAGATTTATACTTATAATTTGATCATTGGATATTTTATTTTGAATTAAGTATTTTTTATAAATATCTAATAAAGTAGATTTCCCACATCTTCTAATTCCTGTAACAACTTTAATTAAGTCCTTATCTTTAAATCTTTTTAAGATATCTAAATATTCATTTCTTTCTATCATAATTTCACTCTCTTTTCAACAACTATATTATACAAAAAATATATATATTTTGCAAGTTTTTGTACTCGTAATACAAAAATTATCTTATGTTACCTTAATACCAATTATATTTTTAATTTCACAATAACTATTCATATTGTTCATAAAATATTCCAACATCTTCAATTAAAAAAGCATAATTTTAAAACTCGAACTATAAAAGCTCGAGTATAAATCAATTTTGGTGGAGTAGAGGAGATTTGAACTCCTGTCCCAGAAATCCTATCGAGAGACGTCTACAAGTTTAGTTGGAATTGTATTTCTTTTCTATTCGGATCCAACGCACCAAGCTAGAAAATAAGTTTAGAGAGGATTCGTTTTTTCTTCCTAAACAAAAGAAAAAATATAACTTGTATATATGAACCCAGTTCTTACTCTACAAGTGAAGTAAGAGTGAGTGCTCCTATACCTTTAATTAGGCTGCAACTGCAAGAGGAGCAAAGCTATAATCAGCTTCGTCATTTCAATTTAAGTTGTGCATTTAAAGTATGCCTACTACTTGCAATCTCAGGTTAGTAATTTCGGTCGATTCCATAAACTACCCCATGTGATAAGTATTTTATCATAAAATACTTGCAATTTCAACACTTTAAAGGTATTATATTCTTAGGAAATTTTTAATTTAAAGAACCTTTTAAAGGGGGAAGTTTATATGTATGAGGAAAAAGATTTACCGAAAAAGAAAAAAGATATAAAATCAAAAGGTCGTTTTTTTGCAAAAGAAAAGAAAATGCCAAAAGAAAAGAATGAAAAAGTAATAAAAGTAGCAGAAGAAGAACAACAAACTAAAGATGTTTCTACGACTACTTCTAAAACTGAGAAAAAGGTAATTGGTCTTAAGACAGATTGGATTTCTATTTTTGTTAAATTAGCAGTTTTTTTACTTATTTTCTTTTTGATTATTTTTGTTGTAACGAAAATAAGACAAGCC
The DNA here is from genome assembly GCA_947594705.1 of uncultured Bacilli bacterium. Classification (GTDB taxonomy): domain Bacteria; phylum Bacillota_I; class Bacilli_A; order RF39; family UBA660; genus Ventrenecus. The sequence continues at coordinate 22,744 of CANQEG010000013.1, forward strand.
TTTAGTGGAAATCGTTTTGAAGATAATTTAGAAAAGATGAAAGAAGTGGCTTATGTTTATTATAAAGTAGAAAGTCATCGACCTATTGAACTTAATGAAGAAGTTACTATGACTTTGGAAGATATGGAAAATGGAAGTTTAATAGAAGAATTAAAAAATGATAAAAATGAGGTTTGTAGTAAAGAATATAGTTATGTTTCTTTAGTGAAGGAAACTGAGGAAAATTATGATTTAAATGTTTATTTAAGTTGTGGTGGAAAAGCTCAAAATGCGACTTATGATGTTACTTTTAAAGAAGAAAATCCTTCTGTAGATACTCCAACAACTGAAAAAGAAAAAACAACTCTTTATGAATTAAAAAGAAATGTTACAACTCATTCAAAATATAGTTGTCCAGATGGTTATCTTGCTAGTGGTCGTTATTGTATCAAGCCAAATGTTACAAAAGTATTAAATGCAACACCAATTTATCAAGTAACACCGGAAAGAGATACAACAGCGCGTTATAAAACAAGTGATACTGAATTTATTTATGCTGACCCAATTTTGCTTGTTGATAATGATAATTATACTTGTCCAAGTGGTTATGAACTTAATGGAACAAGATGTGTAAAATATGGTAATGTAAAAACCAAAAAAGAAACTACTTATACATGTCCAAATGGAGGTACTCCAAGTGGTAAAAAATGCTTATTTACAACTTATACGAATTATACAGAAGAAAAATTATATTGTACTAGTGGAAAATTAGTAAATAAAAAATGTTATGTTACGAAGTCTTATTCAGTGAAATGTATTACAGGTAAAAAAGATGAAGCAAGAAATGCTTGTTATACCACTTATACAGCTGAGAAAGAATTAACTGATTGGTTATTTGATGGTAAAGTTACTTATTCAGAATCTAAAACATTACATGAATCTGATACGGTTTCTTATGAAGTGGATGAGTATTTAGATAATGGCAAAGTTCGTTATAATAAGTATATTCGAAAATATGAGAGAGTTTGTGATGATGACGATGAATTAAAAGGAAGTACTTGTCGACATTATGATAGTGATTATGAGAAAAAATATTGTAGTGGAGAATATTCTTTAACGAGTGATGGAACAGAGTGTTATACATATAAAGATGCAAAAACAAAAGATATTAAAGGAACTTATACTTGTCCTGATGGTTATTCTAAACGCGGAAGTGGTGAGAAAGCTACTTGTGTTCGTTATGAAAATGCGGTAAAAACAGTAAATGAAAATCCATATTGTACGAGTGGTTATGATTTAACAAGTAATGGACAATGTGTAAAGACAGTTGCGGCAACAGTAAAGAAAAATGAAGAATATGTTTGTCCTACTGGGTATACTCAACGAGGAACAGGAAAAAATACAGTATGTTATAAAAAGACCACAACTGATGCCTATTATTATTGTACAAATCCAAATGCAACTTTAAAAGGAAATCGTTGTGTTGTTCCGGAAATTACTCAATTTAAAGGATATCGGTGTCCTTTAGGTTATACGAATTCTGGTTCACAATGTATTGATACCAATGGAAAAGATTACATTTATGCTACGGAAACTTCAGGAGATTCTTCCAGTGAAGAAATTATATGGAGTAAAAATAAAGATGTTGCGGGTTGGACTTGGACTGGAGCGATTAAAGAAGAGTAATTTTACTTTTCTTTTTTT
>CANQEG010000014.1 GCA_947594705.1 uncultured Bacilli bacterium
CAGCTTCTAAGCGAGTCGGAAGTTCTTTATAATACATTTCTTCAGGAGAATCGAAAGATTCATTCATTCCTCCACCTAAATTCACTGGTTCCATCGCTTCTAAAAGTTCTCTTTTTCCATATAGCACGCCAACCCCCGTAGGTCCACACATTTTATGTGCTGAGAAAGCTAAAAAATCCACATCCAAATCTTGCACATCTGTTTTATGATGAGGGACACTTTGTGCTCCATCCATTACCACAAAAATATTATGTTCATGAGCAAAAGCAGTAATTTCTTTCATTGGTCTTTCATCTCCAATGACATTGGTAACTCCCGCAAGAGCAATAATTTTTGTATTAGGCGTAATACTTTTTTTCACATTCTCCATTGTTACATAATGATTTTCATCTAAGGAAATATATTTTACAACTGCTTTACATTCATTTTGTAACCGAAACCAAGGTAAAACATTAGAAGCATGTTCACTTTTTGTAATTAAAATTTCATCCCCAGGTTCTAATAAACTTTTAAAAAAACCAGTTGCAATCATATTTAATGATTCGGTCGCACCACTTGTAAAAATAATTTCTTCTTTCCATTTGGCATGAATAAAATTTCTAGTAAGTTCTCTTACTTTTTCATATTCTTCATCTACCCGATAAGAAATATCATAATCCCCACGATGGGCATTGGCAGAATAATTTTCATAATACTCATTCATTTTATCAATAACACATTGGGGTTTAAATGTAGTTGCCCCATTATCTAAATAAATTAAATCTTGTTTTAACATTGGAAATTCTTCTAATTTCATCTTTTCACCTCATTTCTTTTTTTAAGAAACAATCACGTATGAGTTTTTTGGCCACATTTCGTTCAATTCCTTTTGTTTCCAAATAAAATAATTCTTCTTCCGTAATACAACCAATTGTAACATTATGAGAAGCCGTTACATCATTACTATCAACAAATAAATTAGGAATACACGAAATAAAACTTTGGGTTTCATTTAAATACTTTACTTCTTCTAAAAATACATTATGAGATGTATCTTTCTTTAAATGTCCGGTCGTTTTTATAATCGTATGACTATTCTCTTCTCCAACAACTCGAACTTGAATCTTACTTTCATTTTCATTTCCCGAAACAATATTCCAAATAGAAAGCTCATTATTTTCTTTCGCCATAATTCCTAAAAAACACTGAAACACACTATGAGAAGTACTCATAATCGTAATTTTTCCTTTTACATTTTGAAGATTCACCAAAGATTGAATGGAAAAATTTACATGAGGATGAATCACAATGGTACAAGAAAATTCTTCTTTGGGAAAAACTAATGTCTTTATCATTTTTGAAGAAGAAATATGAATCTCTTTTGTCCCTTCAGGAATTTCTAAAATTTCACTTTTTTGTTTCCAATTTATTTTATTCATTATGCGAATCCTCACTTACGAAATTTGCCCCAGAAAATCCTAAATTTTGAATTTTTTTAGCCAATTTCACATCGCCTGTTTCCACTATTTTACCATCTTTCATAATATGAATATATTCTGGTTGTAACAAATCAATCAATTGTTGTCCATGAGTAACTATTAAATAGGCACAATTGGTTTCTTTTTGATATTCTTTTAAAAACTTAGCTACTAAAAATACCGCATCTACATCTAATCCTGAATCAATTTCATCTAGCAACACCAATTTAGGTTGTAAAAAATACATTTGCAAAAGTTCATTTTTCTTTCTTTCTCCCCCACTCATTCCAACATTGACTTCACGATGTAAAAAAGTTTTAGGAATATTTAATTTTTCACAAATCACTTGACTATTTTTTTGAAATTCAAAAATATTCACTTTTTCATTTTGTTCTAAAAGACTAGTTCGAATCAACTCCGCATTGGTAATTCCCTCAATTTCCATAGGTGATTGACTAATATAATTTATTTTTTTCTTCGCAATTTTATCAGTACTAAGTTTTGTTAATTCTTCTCCATCAAACACAATAGAACCCGAAATATGATAACTAGGATGATGCATAATACTTTTACATATTGTACTTTTTCCAGCACCATTAGGTCCCATTAAAATATGTGTGGTTCCTTCTTCTATCACCAAAGAAAAATCTTTCACAATTTCCTTATCTTCTATTTTTACAGTTAAATCTTTTATTTCTAACATAAAAAGACCTCCCTACCGGTAATATTTTACCACGGAAAGCCTTAATTTCCTAGTATTAGTTTATCTATAAATATTTTGATTTTTTACTTCAATATATTTATTTACCATTTGTTCAAACATTTGCATATCATAAGAAGTACAAGAAGAAAGACATTGTTCTTTAATTTTTTCAGGAATCGTTAATTCAAACGAAAAATTTGCCATAGGAATTCTTTTAATAAATCCCAAAGAACAAAAATCATAAAACATCTTTGAATCATAAGATAATTTACGACCAAATAAAATGGACAAATAAGAATAAATTTGATTTTCTGTAAAAGTTACTCCAAAAGCATGAAAGAAAACATCATTATCAAATACATGAATTTCATGAGACTCTAGCAAAGAAGCAAAAGTAAGAAAAAAATCTTGTACTGAATAAATATTACTACTCGTATCTTGTTCTTTGACTATCTTTTTTGGATGTAAATAATAATGATAAAGAGTTTGAATAAATTGTTGTTCTTTTTTATAGTTTGGTTTATTTAAATCTTTAAAAATCATTTGTTGTTGATGTTCATCCATACAAATTTGGTACCCATTCTCTTCTTTTTTGACATACCCAATTTTTTCAAATTCCAAAAACATCTCGGCAATTTGTTCTTCTACTTTTTCTTCCTTAAATTTTAAAATAGGAGAAATAGAACATTCTTCTAAAGATTCCTTTTGACAATTTAAAAGAGCTTGTAATAAATCGGTTTCATGTAATTCTAAAAGTCCATTTTCCATACAATAAGAAAAGAAAAATAAAAACAATTTAATATTTGAATTTAATTTCATAAAAATGCCTCTTTCTAATTAAACTTATATATTTTTTGAGCAATTCGATAACCCGGAATAGAAATCCATTTTGGTAAAGTCGTTAATCCTGATAAAGATATCTTACATGTTTTATATAGTTTGGGATTTTTAGATTTTAAATATTCCCACAATTCTTTTCTTTTAGCATCATTTTCTTTGGTTTTTGATACTTGCAATAAAATAGTGGAAACACTCATCATAATATCAATGTAATGAATTAAATACTTGGCACAATTTTTATTAGAGTCCCAATAATCATAAGGATTAAAAAAATCAATCATTGTTTTGGTAACAAATAGTTGTTGGTCAATTCTCTTAATCATCACCGATTCATTTACCGATTGGTCCACTCTTCCAATAAAATAACGATAAAAATCAACATCTAAATAATACATTGTTTTAATTTTAGGAAGGGGAAAATAAACAAAAATATTATCGACATAAAATGTATGTTCCGGAAGTTTTAAACCCGTACTTTTTAAAAATTTTGTTTGATAAATAACCGAATGCATAAGTAAATACGCATCTTTTTTAAATTTTCCTACTTCATCCCAAGTAAAGACTTTATTCATAGGTAATGTTTTTTGATAAGAGATTCTTTTACATCCTTCTTCTCCCTTTTCATAAACATAATTCACAATCATCATATCAACAAGTTTTTTTTCTTTTTCTAACTTCTTAATCGTTTTTAAAACTTCTTTCAATGCTTTTTCATCTACCCAATCATCAGAATCGACAACTTTATAATAAAGTCCTTGAGCATTTTGAAGTCCCACATTTACTCCCGAACCATGTCCCCCATTTTCTTTATGAATAGCTTTTACAATGGAAGGGTACTTTTTGGCATATCGGTCGGCAATCATCGCGGTTTTATCTGTACTACCATCATCTATCAATAATATTTCCACATCTTCTTTACCAACTAGTAAAGTTTCAATACAATGTTCCATATAACTTTCTGAATTATAACACGGAACCGCAAAACTAATATATTTCATAACTACTCTCTTTCTATTTTGATTATATAACTTTTTTTATATCTAGTCAATTTCAGCCATAATACGTAACAATGGAATGAGCAATATTTTTACCAATATTTTCAATATTTTGAACAATCCACATAGCATCATGTTCTTCATCATGGTAAGCCACTTCAATTAAAGAGCCACAAGGTAAAAACTCATCGTTTGCCTCTCCTAACGCTCCACGAGAAAATTTAACCCCACGATGATGTGTAACATCTTTATTTCCGGCATAAATCTTCCATAAATTTTCGTATATTTGTGAGGCGATAGAATAGGAAAGAGAATTTTCTGAATTTACATAAATTTCAGGTCCTCTAGCTGTATGATGAGAAGAAGCATTAGAATGAATTGCCAAATGAAAATCAGCACCAACTCTTCTACTTTCACTAATCCATTCATTAATATTTCCTCTAGAATGATTTCGATACACGATAAATCCACTATTTCTAAGTTCTCTTTCTACGACATCCGCGACTTTGTTCATTTCTGCCATTTCATTAGTAAATCCTGAAACGCCATAATTTTCATCTTGATTCGATGGACTAATATAAATTACAGGCGTTTTCTCTTCGACATGGAAAGAATACGTACTTAAAAAAGAAGCATTTCTAGAATTACTTACTGCATAAGTTTTTATTGTCATATCTTGATTAATTTCAATTGGCTTGTCATAAACAAGACCATTTTGCACTGGGTCAGTTCCATCCATCGTATAATAAATTGTTGCTTCATCACTAATAGTTTGTAAGGTTACTTTCGTTCCTTTTTTTATAAAATTCGGATTGTGCGATACATAAACACCACTAGTGGTTTCTTTTTTACCAACATGTAACAAAATTTTATCTTTTTCAGCTATTTCAAAAAAATCTTGATATACAGCTTCTAACTCTAACTCATAATCCGTATTCTCTCGAAAAAAAGAATTAGGAAGAAATATTTTATTTTCTAATACTTCTACTTCTCTTTTCTCTTCTAATACTCCATTTACATAAAAATTAACATAAAAATGTTCTGCATTTTCGCCTCCTTGAAATAACAAATCAAAAGATTTCCACCGACTTGTAATTTCTCGGTCATTTAATATTTTTACTTTTCCCACAATAGGTGTATTTAAATAAAAGTTAAAATGACTGCTCACCCTACCATTTGTTTTTAAAACCGCTTCAATTTTACCAGAATACCCTTCAATCACTTGATAAGGAATCGTAATATCACTTCCATCTAACGGACTTTCATAAATCTTATTTTTATCATAATAAAGTTCAACTATATAATCTTCCCCCATTTGATACCCCAAAATATTTAAAGTAACATCTCTAGTCTCAGATAAATAATGATTTTGTTCTTTGGAAAAAGTTGCATCATCATAAGTATAATAATATTCGTTTTGGCTTTCTTTTTCGACCCCTTTTTTATTTTTTGCTTTCACTACAAATTTTAATTCATCCAAATAATCACTTTCTAAACCTTCTAAAACAATTTGTTCTTTCTCACTAGTAGTTTCATATATTTTTTCTTCTTTTTTATATACCAAAACTTCATACTCTACTTTATGATGACAAGGCGAAACCTCTAAAATGAAATTTTGTTCTTTTTTTATATCTAAAATTTCAAACTCTCCTAATTTAGGGTCTAAAAAATTTTGATACCCTATCCAAAAGCAAAGAAAATTAATGAATATCAACAATAATATTCCGATTACAATCAAGCTTGTTTTATACTCCCACTTCATATTCTTTACATCCTTTATTTCTTACTTAGTATATCAAAAATACATCAAAAAAGAAAGTAAACTTTATTACTTTCTAGTTAGTTCTTTTTTAAAGAATGGAATAATTTTCGCCATAACTTAGAAGAAGAATAATTTAAAATACCAACCTTATAAATACGTAATCCATAATGAAATACGACCCACGTAAATAAAATACTAATGACACTCGAAATAAAAAGTTCAAACATAGTCATTTGTCCTAGTAAAAATAACACGGGTGCAAGTAAAAAAGAAATCATTGGTACATAAGCCATTGCTTTTATAAATATTGCTCCTTCAAACTCCGTTGCCATCAAAGCCAAATAATACCCTACCATAATCACAAGCATCATAGGAGTTTGTAATTGTTGAAAATCTTCAATACTTGTTGTCATAGAAGCCAAGACACCTGCGACAATAGCATAAAGAATAAACGAAGAAACAAAAAGTAAAATGAAAAATGGTAACCCTTGTCCTAATGTTTTTAAAATTCCTGTAGTTTGAATCATTTCCAAAATATTTTTTGCTCCACTTATCACTTCTTCATGGATGGTAAATCCTCCACTAAAAAGAAGCCGAGATACTAAAGCAATTCCTCCATAACATAAAAGCAAGACCCCTTGTAATAATACAAATAAAGTCGAAGCACAAATTTTTGATAAAAAATGCGCCTGTGGGGAGACATTCGAAATAATAATTTCCATACTTCTTGTTGTTTTTTCATCATTAATCTCAGCCCCAACCATTTGCACTAAAAGCAATATCAAAAAGAAACAAGGAAGCATCACAATAAAAGAAGCCACAGTCGCGATAAAATTTTTATTTTCTTCATTTTCTACTTCTGGATTTGTTGTCATCGAAGTAATCGTAGGTGGCATTGTTAAAGCCAAAATCTCTTCTTCCGAAAGACCACTTTGGGTAACCGCAAGCATATTTTTTAAAGAATTAATACTTGTTGTTAAAATTCCCTTTGTAACCGTTCCTACATCATTATAGCTTAAAATTTCTGCTTTCAAATAATTGGTTTCATCAAAAAGTAATCTAACCCAAATAGCTTCCTTATTTTCCTCTAATTTTTCCTTCATAACTTCAGCATTTTCATTTGTCGCTAAAAACTGATATGTTCGATCGGGTTGCATAGCTTTTTGGTTTTCCAAAAATAAAGAGGTAAAGGAATCAAAACTTCCTACTTCATCTTCAACATATACCATCACTTCGCCTTCATAATCGCCTCCAAACAAAGAAATAACTTTATCAATATTTGCCAAAAAAATGAATAAAATCACCAAAACAATATTTACCCACTTAAACCATTTTGTTTGCATTTTTTTCTTTAAACTTTGTTTGGTTAAATACTTAAACTTCGTTTTCATAACTTTCCCCTACCTTACTTAAAAAGATTTCATTTAAAGAAGGATCTTCTACTTCAAACTTTGTAATATGCTTTCCTTTTTTAACAATTTGAAACACATCATCCACTCTTTTTTCATCATCTATTTTTATAACCCAAATTCCATTTTGATTTTCTACACTTAACACACCATCTATTTTTTTAATATCTTGCACGGCAATGTCGCCATCTACAATAATATTTTTCTTGCGATACTCTTTTTTAATTTGTTTTAATTCTCCTTTTAAAACACTCTTTCCTTTTACTAAAATCACTAATTTTTCACAAAACATTTCAACATGTTCCATCCGATGAGAAGAAAAAATAATACTGCTTCCTTTTTCTTTAAATTCTCGAATAACATTCATAAAAAGCTCTACATTAAGTGGGTCAAGTCCCGTAAAGGGTTCATCTAAAATTAATAATTTAGGTTCATGAATCACCGCAGAAATAAATTGAATTTTTTGTTGATTTCCTTTCGACAATTCTTTTATTTTCCTGGTTTTATACTCAGTAATCCCAAATCTTTCTAACCACATATCTAATTTTTCTAAAATATCTTTTTCCTTCATTCCTTTTAAGATACCATAATATAAAATTTGTTCTTTTACAGTAAGTTTTGTAAGTAAACTTCGCTCCTCTGTTAAAAAGCCAATATAATCCGTTACTTGATAATCAATAGGGCGTCCATCCAATAATACTTCTCCTTTGGTAGGTTCTAACAACCCAATAATCATTCGAAATGTCGTTGTTTTTCCAGCACCATTCACTCCCAATAAGCCAAATATTTCACCATCTTGCACTTCAAAAGATAAATCATCCACAGCTTTTACTTGCTCATAATATTTTGTAATATGTTTTACTTGTAACATCTTAAACCTCCCAAGCATCAATAATATCTTTTAAAATTGTACTAATTCTATCATTTTTAGCATTTTGAAAAAAATGTTCTTCAAAATAATCATTTTTAATCATCTTATATAAGGTGTCTTTATCTATTTGTTCTAGTATATTCTCCATTGAAATAGAACTAATCCACTTTAATTTGGTCATTTTTTCTCGTTGAGCATCTTGAATTTCTTTTCGTTCTCTAGGATACCCTGAATTTGCTTTGGTTTCAAATAAAGTTTCAAAGATTTTTTCTAACTGATATTCATACCCCACTCCAAAAGACTTTCCAAAAGGAATCGATACAGCATTTCCACCATTTACTTTTTGAAAAAGAAATGCATCCACAACAGAAGAAACATAACCACAAAAAACTTGAGGCATCATATTGGAACTCATCAAAACACCTTCTCCAGAAGCACATCCCGTAATCACAAAATCTACGGCTCCACTCGCAAGCAAAATTCCTGTCAAAACTCCTGCTCCCACATAATCAATGTCGGCATTTTTATCTAAAGATGCTCCATAATTATATACTTCATAATGATATTTTTGACAAACTTTCTCTAATACTTCTAAAATAATTTTGTTTTTCTTTACTTGACTATTTTCATTCACTAAAGCAATCTTCATTTCTCAATCCTCAATTCCAAATTCATTATAACGAAAATAAATCAATATTGCAAGAAATGAAGAAAAATAGCCATTTAAGCTATTTTTTAAAATAAATTTTAGAACTTCCTTTCTGGTCTATGGTAAGTAGTGTAACATCTTCTAATCTTTTTCTTTTGGTTTTTAAATACTGCTTTAACCATGTTTTCGTTTTCTTGGCTTTTTTAAGTTCTTCTTCATTTATCACACCATCTAAAATAATGGTATAACTTTCTTTTTTTCCTTTAAGATAATCATCTGATTTTAAAAGAATAGAAATTTCTCCGGAAGTTTCCATAATCGCCTTATCTAAATCTTTGATATCAAAACATCCTTTTAACCGACATTGTTCTAGGATTTGAGCTGTACTAATCTTGGCCTTTTCTAAATTTTCTTCTAAAAAATGGTCTTTTTGAAATAAAACAATTGGACTTCCTTCAATCATTTTTTCTGTTTCATAAGAATGCTGGGTCAACAAAGCCAAAACATACCCAAAAATACCAAAAAGAAAAATCGAAACCATTCCATAATAAATCGGAATATCAAAACTAATAATACTATCAGCCGCAATAGAACCAATCGTAATACCAATAATATAATCATAAAGAGTAAGTTGTTTTATTTGCTTATTTCCTAGTAATTTAATAACCAAAAATAAAATAATAAAAAATAAAAAGGTTCGTACTAAAATTTCCATAAACTTCACCATCATTAGTATTGTCCAAAAAAGGAAAAGTTATACCCGCCTTTTCCTTTTAAAAATTCTTCCAAAAATAAATCCAAGAATGAAAAGTACAACAAGAATCATCCAACCATACTTTTGTAGAAAATAAAACCAATCTATCGTTAACCTATTTTCCAATACCACATCAAAAGTAAGCAAAGGTTGTTGTTCATATTGCAATGTAATTTTTCCCAAATGTTCATTTTGCTTAGTAAAAGCAGAAACTTCTTCTACTCCTTCATAAATAACTTCTAAAGTTTCATTGCTATCTTTAGGAACAATTTTTTGAATTGTTTGAGGAACATATACATTAATTTCACTTTCTTTCGCATACTTTGTTTTTAAAGTATAAATTTCTTGATGTTCTAAAACAATATTTTTTCGTTCATAAGCATCCATAACATATTGATACACTGTTCTGGCATCATAAATATGTCTTGGTGTTTGCCAATCATTTGGGGCACCACAAGTAACTAAAATATACGTCGTCGAAAAAATATCAGCATAACTCGCCAAACAAAGACCAGCATTTCTCGTTGTTCCCGTCTTACCACCTTTTAAATACCCCATTTGTAATTGATTCTTTACTTTAGAAATTGTACTAGATAACTTAAGCCCATTCGTTGTTTGATAATTTTCCGTTTCTAATATCGTTTTAAACGTTTCATTTTCTAACGCATATAAAAATAAAATAAACACATCTTTCACAGTCGAAACATGCCCATCTTCATCCAATCCCGTTTCATTTTTAAAGTGGGTATGCACTAACCCAAGTTCCTCTGCTTTTTCATTCATCTTGGCAATAAAGGTATCTCTACTATCAAACGTTGTTCGCGATAATGCCTGAGCAGCTTCCGCTCCCGAAGGTAAAAGAAGTCCATATAATAAATCTTTTATGCTTACCGTTTCACCAATACGAAATCCTGCTGTCGAAGCACCAACTTCATAAAGGCCTTTAAAATCACTTCCTGTAATTTGTACCATTTTATCTAAATCATTATTTTCAATTGCCACGATTGCTGTCATAATTTTTGTTAAAGAAGCAATTGAAATTTCTTCTTCACTATTTTTTTCATATAAAACCTTATCATCTTCCATTTGATAAAGATAGGCATTCTTAGACTCAATATCTAATGCCCTTCCCATAATAGGAAGAAAAATAAGAACCAGAAAAAAAATGATTTTTTTCATTTCATACCCCGTTTCTTAAAATTTTCAATTCTTTCCACAACTGCTTTAATATTTTTTTCATTTCCACTTTCCGTAGGATAATAATATTTATGGTCTTTTATTTTTTCTGGTAAACAAGTCATTGAAGTTACTTTTTCCTTAGTATCATGAGCATACATATAACCATTTCCAAACCCTAAATCAGCATCTAATTTGGTAACAGCATTTCTTAAATGATAAGGTACTTTTTCTCCCATGGTTTCTTTGGCATCTTCTTTCGCTTTATTATAAGCCATATATAAAGCATTAGATTTAGGAGAAACACTTAAATAAATCACGGCTTGAGTTAAATTTACATTACACTCAGGCATACCAATATAATGTGATGCTTCATAGGCACTCACTGCTTGAACAAGCGCTTCCTTATTAGCAAGGCCAATATCTTCCGAAGCAAAACGAATGAGTCTTCGGGCAATATATAAAGGGTCTTCTCCTCCCTCTAACATTCTTGCTAAATAATACACAGCCGCATCCGCATCACTATTCCGCATCGATTTATGTAAAGCCGAGATTAAATTATAATGTTCTTCGCCATTCTTATCATATAAAAATACTTTACTTTGTAACGTTTTTTCTAAACTTTCTTTGGTAATCAATCGTTTTTGTTTTTTTCTAGGTGTTACTCGAATCACATTTTCTAAAGTATTTAAAGCACCCCTAGCATCGCCATTACTAAATTTGGCAATAATGGAAAAACATTCTTCTTCTACTTTTACATCTTGATATTCTTCATTTTTTTCTAAAGCTCGTTTTAAAATTCCTATCAATTCTTCTTCCGTTAAAGCGTTTAAAACATATACTTTAGTTCTTGAAAGTAAAGCGCTATTCACTTCAAAAGAAGGATTTTCTGTAGTCGCTCCAATCAAAATAATCAAACCATTCTCGACAAAAGGCAAAAAAGCATCTTGCTGAGCTTTATTAAAACGATGAATTTCATCTACAAAAACAATCGTTTTTTTCCCTTCACTTTTATTCATTTTAGAAATTTCAATCAATTCTTTAATTTCTTTCACACCACTAGTTACAGCACTCAATTCATAAAATTTTGAATTGGTTTGTTTGGCAATTATTTTTGCTAAAGTAGTTTTGCCAACCCCTGGTGGCCCCCAAAAAATCATCGAAGAAATAGAATCCGTTTCAATCATGGTTCGAATGGGTGAATTTACTCCTACAATATCTGTTTGCCCAAAAAATTCATCCAAAGTAGTCGGACGCATTTTTTCCGCTAAAGGAACGGAAGAAATTTCATATTCTTCATCAAATAAGTTCATCATCATCACCACATTTCTTTTTTATCATACCATAAATATTCAAAGAAAAAAAGAAACAATTGTTTCTATCTAAAAAATAATAAATACAGTAAAAATGCTAAATAAACTCCTAAAACTATAAAGCCATTTATTTTTTCTTGTTTCATTTCTTTTTTCTGAACTCCTAAGGCCATCGCACAAAATAACCCACCAATAAGTCCCCCAATATGAGCAGCATTATCAATTCCTGGCATCATAAATCCAAATAATAAATTGAGCAAAATCAAAGGAATAATCTGATTTCTTAATACTTGTCCTAAATATACTCGATAATAATAGCCAAAATAAAGCAAAGCTCCCAAAAGTCCAAAAATAGCTCCCGATGCTCCAACACTATACCCATAAGGAGATAATACAGCACTCATTAAACTAGCAGATAATAAACTTATGACATATAAAATCAAATATTTCCCTTTTCCCATGAAATTTTCCACTTGGGTTCCAATCACATATAATGCATACATATTAAATAAGATATGAAGGAATCCACCATGTAAAAAAGCCGAAGTAAATAATCGATAAATTTGTCCATTTCTCACTAACGAAGCATTCAAAGCCCCCATATTTAATAATGTTAAATCATCAAAAGTAAAATGAGACATAATCGCTGTAAGAATAAATACAACTACATTAATTAAAATTAAAACATTGGTAACGACAATTTTTTTCTTTTTAAAAATAGTTTCATAGATTTTATTTTCTTTTTCGGTTTTTTGATTAATCTGATTTGTAACATCAAAAATTAATTCTAATCCTTTTTCCTCCGACAATAAACTATCTTTCATTCGTGGAAATGTTTCTTTAATTTCTTCTACTTCCAAATCTTTTTCTTCTTTCACCGAAATACTAGCAATATTTTTATCTTCTTCTAATTTTACATTTTCTCCTACATTCAATAAAATATTCAAAGTATTCATAGAAAAACTAAGTGTCTTTCTTTTTACTTGTCGCATCACATTTTTAATTTTAAATAAATCAAATTCATACTGTTCATTATTATGAATATAATTTCCATTGATTCGAATAATTTTATAAGGTCCATCTGTTTTTTGTAACCAAATTTCATCTTTTACTCCATTTACTACGATAGGTGTATAATTTTCTTCAGTAACAAAATAATGAACGATTCGCATCAATAATTCTTCTTTTTCATCAATTTTAATTTGCATGAATCATCCCTCCAAGTACTATTATTTTACCCTAAAACATATAATTAGTAAAGAGGTGGAAAGACAATGTTTTATTATTTAATTGGCCTAATATTCACAACATTTCTCTTAGGAATTGACATTACCAAAGCTTTTTTAAAAAATGAAAACAATGAAAATTTACTTTTTTTAACTTTATGTAATGCATTATTTTTAATCGTAACAACTTACTTTTTCTTCTTTCTAAATGATGCTTTCTTAGCGTTACTCTCCTCTTTTTTCCTTTTAGGGTATGCTATTTTTATTGTCATAGAATGTAAAAAGAAAAATCACACGATTCCAATTTTAGACTTTCCATATCTCATTTTTACTATCATTTTATTTTTCTATTTCTTGTTCTTTATCTTTTTCTAAACGATTTAAAAAATCTTGAAACTCAAAAGGAAGTGGTGCTTCAAAATGAAGTTCTTCTTTCGTAATAGGTTCTAAAAAAGTAATTTCACTAGAATGTAAAAATTGTCCAAACCCTTTAATTACTTCTTTCCCATACACCGGATCATTAAATAATGGGTAACCAATATAAGATAAATGAACTCGAATTTGATGAGTTCGACCAGTATCTAATACACATTCTACTAAAGTATATTTTGAAAATCGTTTCAAAACATGAACATGAGTAACCGCATTTTTACTATTTTTAGAAGTTACACACATTCGAAGTCTATTTTTTTCATCTCTTCCAATCGGAGCATCAATCGTAATATGATTATGTTTTAAAATTCCACAAACCAAAGCAATGTATTTACGACTAATTTTTTTATTTTTTAAATCTTCGGCTAAAATACGATGAGCTTCATTATTTTTGGCAACCAATAAAAGTCCCGAAGTATCTTTATCAATTCGATGAACAATTCCTGGTCTAATCTCGCCATTACAATCACTTAAATTTTTAGTATGAAAAAGTAATGCATTTACCAAAGTATTTTTTTTATTTCCACTCCCAGGATGGACTACCATACCACTTTTTTTATTAATTACAATCACATTTTCATTTTCAAACACAATATCTAAAGGAATATCTTCTGGTTGTAAAAAACTTTCTTCTTGAAACTCTTCCTGAATTTCAATTTCATCTTCATTTTTTACTTTCCTAGAAGAAGAAGTTTCTAACACACCATTTACAAAAACACATTCATTTACAATCAATTTTTGAATCAAACTACGATGATACTCTGTATGCATTGTTAAATACTTATCTAATCTTACTTTTTCATCGGTTAAAACTTTAATTTTCATTTTCCCCTTGTATAATCAACACTTTGATATTGATTAATTCCTTTCTATCTATTTCATTTTTTAAATACTTTAAATTCCTTTGTATCTATACATTTTACTGAAAACACCTAAAAAAGTCAAATACGGTCTTTTCCCAATAAAATCCAGCCAACGAAAAAGAAACACCCTATCACGATAAATACATCAGCCAAATTAAAAACAGGAAATGAATATTGAAAAAATTGCAATGATAAAAAATCTCTTACATACCCAAATACAATTCGGTCAATTAAATTTCCCATAATTCCAGCACATAATAAATCATAAAAGAAAGCTGTTAAAGACCGCATTTTCGTTTGGTAACGCATAGAAAATAAGAGAAATAACGCTCCAATACTCATTAAAATTAGAAAAATTCTTGCTCCTGAAAAAATACTCCAAGCAGCACCCGTATTTTTTACATAATGAAAAGAAAAAAACGAAGGAATAATAATTAAGGGGTTACTAAAATACGTTTCCATGCAAAATTTACTTACTTGGTCTAACATCACAAATAAAAAAATGACAAAAATTTCTTTTCGTTTCATATATATCACTTTAAAAGTATACCACGAAACTTACCATTTTACAAAATATAGCATTTCATAAATTTCTTTCATAAATTCTAAAGATTCTTCATTTTCTAAAAATGGTTTACTTTTTTCTGATTGTAAAAATTGTGTTACTTTTTTATTTAAATTTTCTAATGCTTTGGTAATTCCATAATGATAATTTTGAAGTTCTTTTCCTAACGTTTTAGCAACTTCTTCTTCCTTTACAATTGCATTATTCCATTTTTCTTCCTCATACACCAAAAGATTATTTTTGATATTACGATACAATTTCACTTCTTCAATATTTAAAAAATCAACATCATCATGTACCAAAAAGCCATTTTCTTCATGAAAATTTGCCAATACTTCATAATCTAAAGTCATCTTTAAAGCATAAAGCTCTTTCTGTGGAGAAAGTTCCGTACATACTTCAGAAAAAGAGGGAATACCCGCAAACACAATCATCGTACGATGATTTTTCTTTTTTAAAAACTCATAAATATTTTTTTTACTAGAAATATAATACAATCCTTCTTGATAAGCTTTTTTAATCACTTCTCGAGATAATAAAAAAGAATCTTGAAATACGCGATCACCAAATAAATAATCCAAAGAATAACCTGATAAGTTGATTTTTAATTTCATGTAGGTCATCTACTTTCTTTTTTATTTTATCACAATTCCCCTATTCCGAAAAGAACTTTTTATTGTTTTTTATCTTGCAACATGACATTTAAAACCGTGTTTTTACATACAATATCATGACAAAATATGGCATAGAGGTGAAATTATGGTAAAAGAATACCGCATAAAAAGAAAATATACTCAAGAAACTTTAGCAGAAATGTTAGATATTTCCACCAGACAGTTACAAAGAATTGAAAAAAATGAAGCTCGCACAACAATTGAAACATTACGAAAAATAAAAAGAATTTTAGAAATTCCCGATGAAGATATGGTAAAAATTTTCTACTCTGAAAAAGAAAAAATAAAAAATTAAAAGAGTTATTGCAACTCTTTTATTTTGTCTTTGGCCTCTAAAATACTTTCTTCGCTTGGAATCATAACCGCTGAATATAACTCTGGAAAAGCTGCCGTTAATTCTTTAGAATCCGAACCAATTAAAACTTGTTTTTCAATAGTCCATGGTTTCATTTCTTCAATTTGTTTTTGAATAAATTTTGTAATACTAGATAAAGATAGATTCGTAGCAAAATTTCCTTCAATACTTTTTAATAAAGAAGTATATTTCGTAAGAATAGTTGGACTTGTTAATTTTTGAACCATCGAAGATATGACCAATTGTTGATGTCTTGCTCTAGCCACATCACCTTCTCTTAACCCATATCGTTCTCTTACAAAAGCAAGAGCTTTTTTCCCATCTAAATGAATATTTCCTTCCGAAAAAGAATAATATATAAACTTTCCATCTTCCTCTTGATAATCCGCTGTAAATTCAAAAGGATTTTCCACATCTACTCCTCCGATTGCATCAATGATATCAATTAAAGAAGTAAAATTAATTTTAATATAATAAGAAATTTTGGTATCTAATAAATTTTCAATCGTTTGCATCGAAGTATTAACGCCTTTTAATCCAGCATGGGTAAGTTTATCTTTTAAACCGGTAGTTCCCGCGATTTGAACATAGTAATCTCTTGGAATCGAAGTAAGTAAAATTTGATGCGTTTTAGGATTTACCGTAATAATCATATTCACATCACTTCTTGAAACTTTGGAAAGACTTCCATAAGTATCTATTCCGGTAACATAAACACTAAAAGTATGTGCAAGTAAATCGCTTTCTTTTACATTCTCTTCTTTCGGAATTTCCACTGTAATCGTTTCTAATACTCTCGTATTTTCTTTAAAATCCGAACTTACTTCATAATATAATTTAGCAACTTCCTCTTCCATTATAATAACTTCTTTTGGTTCATCTAAAATTTCATCCACCAAACTACTTTCTTCTTGACAAGCTTTATTTTTCATTTTCTTTTTTTGCTTTAATTTTTCTAAAGCTTTCTTCACTCCCCTATTTTCTTCTACATAGGAAAGTTCTTCAATATCATTTACACTTCGATAAGAACTATTTTTATGAACAATAACTTGATAATTTTCTGTTTCTATATCTAAAGGAATTACTTTTTTTAAAAAAGATAATGTTGTATTCTCATAATGACTTACAAAAAGCATCAAAATAAGAAACAAAACACTAAAAAATGTTCCAATCATTCTCTTTTTATAGTTTTTACGTGACAAAAAATAATATAATCCTAAATTGACTGCTCCTAAAATAAGAAAAATGAAAATAAGATAAAACCAAGGTAAAATGCCTAATTTTATTGTTGTAAACAAGAAAAAAAGACTTTCTAATATAGTTAAAAAAGAAAGAGATTGAAATAAAACACTTTTTTTCAGTTTTAATTTTGTTTTCTTCTGTTTCATGCTTCCACCTTAATTTTAAGTATAAAATGGAAAAAAGGAAAATACAAGTGATTCTCCATAATTTGACATCTATTTTATCAATATTTTTCCTGAAGTAATTTGTTTCAAATTACGCATCCAAAGTTCCCAAAAACTAATTTTTTGGACAGTGTCTTTTACTGTAACATCCAACGTATCAACTATATTTCCATTAGAATCCACTACATTCGCAGTACCAATTTTATCACCAACCATCAAAGGCGCTTTTAAATTGGAAACATTAATATTATAAGAATAACTAGGAATTTTTTCATTTTGTTTCATTAATTTTTTATAATCCTTCGTTAACGTAATTTCCACTGTTTCAACATTTCCCATTTCTACCCTTTTAGTTCCTAACACAGTATCTTTTTTTTCTAAAATTACGGATTGATAAGTATTAAATCCATAATTTAACATACTTGCCACATCACTACTTCTCTTATCAGAAGTTTCTTCCCCCATAACAACCGCGATAAGTCGTAAATTATTTTTCATTGCTGTAGCCGTAAGACAATAACCTGCTGAAGAAGTAAATCCGGTTTTTAATCCATCCACTCCATCATAAAATCGAACGAGTTTATTGGTATTTACTAGCCATGTACTTGTACCATCCTTTTTCTGTAAATAATCTTCATAAATACTAGTAAATTCTAATATTTTCGGATGCTTTAATAATTCTCTTGCCATTATAGCCATATCTTTTGCGGAAGAAACATGCCCTTCTGCATCTAATCCATGGGGATTTTTAAAAGTTGTACTAGTAAGTCCTAATTCTTTCGCACGTTCATTCATTTTATTTACAAAATCTGAAACGGACCCAGAAATTCGTTCAGCCATCGCTACAACAGCATCATTTCCGGAAGCAATCGCAATTCCTTTTAATAGTTCCTTTACTTTATATACTTCTCCAGCCTCAAGAAAGATTTGACTTCCTCCCATACTAGAAGCATTTTCACTAATTGTCACATCACTGTCCATCGAAAGTGTTCCCTCATCAATCGCTTCCATAATTAAAAGCATACTCATAATTTTAGTCATACTAGCAGGAGGTCGGGCCTCAGTAGCATTTTTTTGATATAAAATTGTCCCTGTTTCGGCATCCATCAAAATAGCACTTTTACCATTAGGAGCCAAATCTACTTCACTTGCGAACGCAACAGAACTTTGCCAAAGAAAAAGAACGAAAAATAAACCTATACACCTTAATATTCTCATGAAACACCTCTTTTTAAAAAAATATGTCAATTCTTCTTATTTATTCCAAAATTAATGCAAAATTACACCAATTTAGGGTACAATAATGATAAGAAGGTGAAGTTATGACAAAAAGAACCAAAGAAATCATCATTCTTATTATTTTAGTAATCATATTCACTGGCATTTTACTTCTTTTATTCTGGGAATTTTCCCCAAAAAAAGAACCGATAGAAAATCCTATCGAAGAACCAGTCTATTTAGAAGCAAATGATAAAGCATTATTAGAAAAAGGGTATTCAAAAGAGGAAATCGAAAGTTTAAAAAAGAAATTAAATGAAAATGAACAAGAAAAATTGTTAAAACTACCTTATATAAATTTAAAAGAATATCTAGAAATCAGTAATTTTCATTTTGCCAAATATGAAGAATATGAAGCATACAAAGCTCTAAATCAAACATTATCACTACAAGATGTTGTAACTCAAGTAAATCTTCATTTAAATGAACCATTTTATCAAACCATTGAACAAATTAAAAACCCTGAAGAAATTACTGTATTAGTAAATAAATCTCATCAATTAGATGCCAATTATATTCCAAGTGATTTAACCCCTATTCCTAGTTTTCCTAATTTAAAATTAAGAAATGTTGCCATCAATGACTTTGAAGAATTACTCGCTGCCGCCAAGTTAGATGGAGTCATATTAATTCCTTACAGTACCTATCGTTCTTATGAATATCAAGATGGTCTTTACCAAAAATATTTACAAAGAGATCCTCAAGATAAAGTAGATACATATTCTGCAAGACCTGGACATTCCGAACACCAAACTGGACTAGCAATAGATATTCGAAGTGATAGCCATTGGAGTAGTCTCACTGAAAAAGACTATGAATGGATGAAACAAAATTCATATAAATATGGTTTTATCATTCGTTATACGAAAGATAATCAACCAATTACAGGTTATAAAGAAGAACCTTGGCATATTAGATATATTGGCAAAGAACATGCTGCAAAAGTAGTACAATTAAATATTACTTACGATGAATACTATGACCTTTATATCAATAAAACAAACTAACCAAAATATTATAATTTAGAAGAAGTTAATTTTTTAGCAAGTCTCATCTCTTTCCTAAATATCGGTTCAAAATCTATTTTATCATGTTCTAATTGATGCGATGCTGTCTCCATTAAACACTCATGACAATTATAATCAAAATATTTACATCTACTTTTATTCGAAGCCGTTTTATTTCCTTTTATACATAAATCAAAAGATTCCCATTGTTGAACTGCTTCCATAGGAGTTAATTTACCTTTGGCATGAATTTCATCTATTTGTTTTTTAGTAATAGAATTATAAAAATTTTCTATTTGTTTTCTCACAATAATTTGTTCACATAATCCTTTGAACGCAATAATTTGTCCTTTACTTCCTTTGGCACATATAGCTAAATTTATCAATTTATCATTTACTTCATTTAAATACATGTAAAAGAAATTTTTATATTCATTATAATTTTTAAATAGATACACTTCATTTGGGTCACTACCAACTACATCCATAGTTTTTCTAGGAATTTTTTCCTCAACTGGTATATGCTCTACTTCACGAGCTTTTGTAATATATAAAAATAACCATGTTTTAAAATCTAATTTAATACTTGTTTTATGATTCATTTTTCTCTTTCCTTTCTTTTATAAAAAATAGTAATTACAATATGCTAAATCATTTATTTCGCAATATTAGGAATTTCCTTCCTTGGAATAATTCTAACCTTTACTTTTCGATACCCTAATAAATAACATTTTACCAATCGATGTAAGCCATCTAAAATAACAAATCTACCCTTATTCTCCATAATATCAATTGGATAAGAAATATCAGAATTCATAACTCTATCATATTCCAATTTATACTTTTCTGGATGATTCATTACATCTCTAGGTTTCAGAACATACCATTCATGATTCCAATTCCAAAATGGTACATCAAAATGCCATTCTAACACTTCACTAGCAATTTCTTGAATAGGATAATCTAATTTCCATACATCCTTTTCATCCCAATCAAAATCAAGTCCATATTCCAAAACACTTTCTGGTATAGTTATTTTATCATTCATTTTAATCACTCATCCCTTTCACTTCGTTCAAGGCACACATAGTCATGAAAAAAATTATTTTTCAGACTAGCCTCCAATTAGTTCTTTTAAACTTATTCGATTGTATTACAATATCAACTATAGTATAATATTTGTAGGAACATTTGATGTGAGTGTCGTCCTCCAATCTTGAGAAAGAAAGGAGGGATACAATGAAACAAAGAACTTTTATTGTAAAAGTCCTTCAGCTTATTGCTATCATTTTATTACTCCTTACCTTATTGGTAATAGCAATAAAAATATGACACTCAATCAGCACTGATCGAGTGTCAAGTCTAAATTTTTAGAGGCGACATTCACTTGCAGACTCAAATGTTCCTCTTTTTTATTTTACGCAAGTTCCCTTGACATATTCATCATACCATAAAAAAGAACTTTTTACAAGTTCTCCATATTTAAACATTGACCTGTCTATATGCCAATACATTTTCTAAATTAACAAATATATCAAATCAAACTATAAAGATTTTAATATAAATTGAAATATTTTAAAACCCGAACTATTACAGTTCGAGTTACCTATCTTTCTGGTGCGAACGACGAAGTGGTTTACAACTCATTCGCATAAAGACGATTGATTGATATCAATCACTACAGACATTTTACCAAAGAATAGAAAAAGTAGCAATAACTTTTATGTTACTTTGTCAAATAATATAATATTAGTCCACCTATGACAGTAACAAATAGCCCTACAAAAATATCAATTATTATTTGTTTAGATTTGTCTTCTTTTTTTATTTTATTACCTATTCCTATATTTGAATTTTTTATTTTATTTTTATTTCCTATCTCAATTCTCATTTCCTACACCTACATTTGAACTTTCTATTGTATTGTCATTACCCATATGTACTGAATTATCAGTATATATAATATTATTAATATTGTTTAACACTTCTTTTTCTTTTGTTTTATTTGAAAAATCAATATAATAATCATCTAAGTTCCCGTACTTTTTTTCTAATTCTATAAATATCTTTAACACTTTAGTCTTAATTTTATTTAAAAGATTTGTATGAGCATATATCGATAGTTCTCTACAAGCACTAATTACTTCACCATTTACCAATGATATTTCTTGAGCTAATACTTGATGTAATGGTATAACCAAACAATGTTCTTTACTTTCTTTTTCAGCAATTGAAAGTTGCATAATTTCGGATATAGGAGAAGTAACTTTGACTTTAGTATATTCTTTAACATATTCAGGTTTAATTGGTATATCCTGATTTGTACATTTAATTCTTCCGCCTATAAAATTGCCTTTTATATTTGCTTTTAAAACTCTATATTCTGGTAATTCACTTTCTTTACTATACCCATTAATTTCATTATCTAACCATTTTTTTATTTTCTTGTCTTTTATATCTTGTAACAATAAATTTAAAATATCCATTGCTTGAACAACATTAACCTCATCTTTAATTAATTCAATTATAATTTGACTTCTCTTCATACTGGCCTCCAAACTAAGTTATATCTAACAGTTATTTATTTTAACATAAATAGTTTAAAATTAAAATATTCTTCAAGGCATATCTTTTATGATTTTTCATGTAATACTCAAGCAATTGAAAAAGTAGCAATAATTTCATGCTACGTTCTTAATATATTATTGATTATTATCTTGTTGTTTTGTTAATGTTTTAACTTTTTCTTGTTTCTTTTGCACTTCTTGAAGACGATAATCAGTGCCATCATTCATTGTAAAATCGAAGCCTTTGTCAAACATTCTATCTTTTTTTTCAACAATAAATTGTTTTCTTCCAAATGAGTGTGTGGGTGTAAAATAATATAGTTTAAATTGATTT
>CANQEG010000015.1 GCA_947594705.1 uncultured Bacilli bacterium
GCAGGTGTGGTTCAACGGCTAGAATGCAACCTTGCCAAGGTTGAGACGGGGTTTCGACTACCCTCACTTGCTCCAAAAGTTAAAAATCGTCGCACTAAAAATGCGACGTTTATTTTTTATAAGCAAGCAACGTGCTGATACTCCCACCATATTTTATTTTTCTTCTAAATCATTCTTAATTAAAAACTTCATCTCTTTTAATTTCGTTTCTAATAATTTCTTATCTATCAATTTCAATTTATATTCTGATATTAAAGTTTGTGACATATTTTTACTTAATGAATATTCAACAACATCCTTATCTTTAGAACTACAAAGAATAATTCCAACACTAGGATTTTCTTGCTCTTTTTTAACATCTCTATCTAAAGCTTCTAAATATAAATTCATTTTTCCTAAATATTCTGCTTTAAATTCTCCTAATTTTAATTCGAATGCTACTAAACAAGACAACTCTCTATTATAAAATAATAAATCGATAAAGAAATCGTGATTACCAACTTGAACTCTATATTCATCGCCAATAAAAGTAAAATCTTTCCCCACTTCTAATATAAAATCTTTTAAATTTTTAATAATAGCATTTTTTAAATCTTTTTCAGTATATTCATTAGGCAAATCTAAAAATTCTAAGCTATACATATCTAAAATTTTTGTATTAGGATAATCATCTTCATCAATTGTTTTCTTAGTAGTAGGCAGTTGTTTACCATCTGATAACATATATCTTTCATAATATGATGAAGTTATTTGTCTATCTAGTTCTCTTTTAGAATAATTATTTTTAATAGATAATTGCAAATAAAAGTGCCTTTCTTCCTTTGTTTTAGCTCCACTTAAAATAAGAAGATTATTTGTCCATGATAATTGCGTCACCAGTGGTGTCGCAATCTCATCATCTTTATAAGTACTATAAAATTGAATCATTCTTTCTATATTTCTTTTAGTAAATCCTTTAATAGTAGGATAATTATTCTTTATAAAATCTGCCGCTTTTGTTGTAATTTTATCGCCATATCCACTTTTTTCTTTCAATTCATATAAAAATTTACCAACTTCTAAATATAGCAAAATCATTTCTTCATTAACTTTTAAATAAGCATTATTTTTTCTTTTATCAATCATTTCAATTATTTGATTAAAATTAATATCTATCATAAATAATTCTCCTATCTTTTAATAACTATTTCAAATGAATTCTATAATCATTTATTTTTTTACATAAATCTTGATTTATTAAGACGATTATAACAAAACTAAAAAAAAATAGCCATACTTTCACTTAATGAAATATAAAAATCTAATAATTAATTTAGTTGATTTACTCAATC
Source organism: uncultured Bacilli bacterium (assembly GCA_947594705.1). Taxonomy (GTDB): domain Bacteria; phylum Bacillota_I; class Bacilli_A; order RF39; family UBA660; genus Ventrenecus. Next base: position 1,332 of record CANQEG010000015.1, read on the forward strand.
TTGAGAGTATTATTTTTCGAATATAAGTAATGTTATCGCTCCATTGAGATTTAAACTCGCACACTAGCGAGTTTTTTATTTGTTTTGCAATAGCTTTTTTAGTATATTCAGATATTTTTCCATCAGTTCTCCTTAATGTACCATCACCTCAAATCAAAATCATTAATTCTATGCAAGAAATGATATTTAATTTATAAATTACTTCTGTGTTGTTTATATACACCAAACAACTCAATCATTTCTCTTGCAATTCCTTTTTTGTCTCCATATTTTTTTGCATTTTTTCTTAACTCTTCTTCAACATTCATCAAAGGTATATACCGCAATTCAAAATTACCACCTTTTTCATTTTCTGTATATTCAGTATTTTCTAGATTAGGTTTTTCATCAGTTTTTATTTCATAATAATATATTTCTATTTTACGATTCTTACCTTCAGCAGGCCAATCTTTATAATAACCTATGGCACAAGCAAAAGGTTCTAAACTGTCAATTTCTAAATTTATACCCGTCTCTTCTAGTATTTCTCTATTAACTGCTTGAATAAGAGTTTCATTTTCTTCTACATGACCTCCAGGAAATTGATAATCATTATGAGAATAACCTAATAACACTTCATTATTAGAATTGACAAGCAACACTTTTACCCTCTTCACCACTTCAGTCATATCTGCTTCAGTTAAATTATGTTTATTAGTAATTATTTTTTTCATTATTATCATCCCTTTTTCTTACTATTTAATTTTTATTAGATATTTATTCCATTTTGATAAATGGTTTAAAACCCGTTTATCATTTGTTCCAAAAGTTAAAAATCATCGCACTAATCATGCGGCGTTCATTTTTTATAATTTGACAATTGTTTCACTTTTTTTATTTATAATTTGCGTATTTTCATCAGTAAGCATTATTTTTCTTACAAAATCAATGATTTCTTTTCCTATTTCCGAAATATTTCTATTATCAGCAAGATATTTTTCTTTTACTTGCTGAATTAATTCTATAGGTATATCTTTAAATTTATGAGATAATTCATCTAATATATACGATATTTTTTCTTCTTTTGTTTTATCCAAAAAAGATAACTTTTCATTTAAAATTGGTAATAATTCAGGATAAATATTCGATATAGAAATAATAATAGATTTTAAATATTGCTCTTTTTCCGGGAAAAATGCTTGTATCATTACCGCATTAGAAAATAAATTTATCAAATCTTCTTTTTTGTATGGCTCTTCAACTAACCCCAATTCACTCATTTTTTGATTTACTTTATTGATTAAATAAGGATGTAATAATACAATTCTTTCAAACGAACTTTTCGTAATAGGTGTATTATTTCTTTGATTATGTTTAATTTGTTTTTCAATTAAATCAGAATTATCTAATGGTATTCTTTCCGGTCTATTTGGGTAGATATACAACTGAATTTTTCCTTCATCTGCTAATTTCTTAATCTTATCATAAACATTTTCAATAAATTCTTCACTTTCAATATTCACACCAACTTCAGAAACAACTTCCGCAAAACCAGTATGTATATCTTGAAATGTGGCATCATCTAAAGTATAAATTGATGCACTATTATGAAACATTGTGTTAAAAGCTTCAGGGATTCTTTCTACCAATTGCCATGGTTCATCATCACTATTTCTATATAAAGCATAAGTACAATCATCTCCACATTTTTTTGAAAAAATAATTGCTAACTCTTTATATGGTGTTGCATAAACATAATTACCATGCGTTGAATTATGCGGTTCTAGTCTAGTAATTCCTTTTTTTGAACTTCCATGATACAGTTTTCCCATTTTTTAGACCTCCTTCCATATTTATAAAGTTAAATTAATTTCAATACTTATCCATCAAAATTATATCATAGATACTCTTAGACATAAATGAATGTTTAGTAGAGTTTACAACGATTCATCTAAACTTTTAACACGAATAAAATTATGATAATTGACAAAATATATCTTAAAATTTAAAATATAACATCAAGGAGGAATTTGATATGTCTAAAATTAGTAATGTTCTTACCATGCTAGAATATTTAAGTTCTGGAAAAAAATACAGTATTCAAGAACTTTCTGAAAAATTAGAAGTCTCTCCTCGAATGATTAGAGTATATAAAGATGAAATTGAAAAAGCCGGGATTTACATTGATACAATAAAAGGCCCTTATGGAGGCTATGTTTTAAATCAAAATATCAATGTTCCTAAAAGATTTATCACTCCGAATACGATTTATATAAAAAAGAAAGAATTTTTTAATTCCATCAATCGTGCCATAAAAGAAAAAAGAAAATGTTTGATAGAATATTACTCAAAAGATAATCAAAATATTTCCAAAAGAATTATTCATCCCTATGATGTAATTTTATTAGGAAACGAATGGGGAGTTGCTGCATACTGTGAGTCCAAAGAAGAAATAAGACATTTTTATTTAAATAGAATAAAATCAGTAAAAATTTTAGAAAGTTTTTATAACTGACAGAAATATTTCCTCTTCTTTTGCTATGATAAATTTAGAAAAGGAGAGATTTCTTATGATACATACTCATACGGAAACAACCAAAATAAATTATGCTAAATTAGAAAAAAGATTATTTCAAATAAATGACCCCCAACTTCTTACAAATCATACTTTTAGTAACGAAGCGAATACTTTATTTAGAAATGTTCCTACTTTAATTGTCGCGACAGGAGGTTCAAAAGCCGCGGCATATTACTTAAAAATATTTTTAGAAACCAATGAAATTTTATGTGAAGTAATAGAACCAAGAGACTATTTTTATAAACAAAATATTCATCAATTTAAAAATTTAATTATTCTTTCCAATAGTGGAAAAACAAATGGTATATCAGATATTTGTAAAAGTTTTTCCGGAAGTCGTTACTTAATCACAAGTGACTATAAAAAAGAAGAAAACAATTTTCTATTTCAACCTCTTTATTGGAGTAACAATGCTTATCAAAAAAGAGAAAATAGTTTTATTTCCATCATCCCTACCCTTGCTCCCATGTTAATGTTTTTAGAACTTAGTATTCTAAAGAATGAAAAAAAGAAAGCTCTTACCAGTGAAGATTTAATCAAAATCAATACAAAATTAAAAGAACTTTTAGAAAAAAGTAAAAGTAAAATGAATAATCTTCATTTTCATTTTCAAAATACCAATCTAATTCAAATCATATCAGGTTATGATACTCTTTGTTCTTCCACAATTTTAGAATCTAATATGATTGAAAGTGGAACTACTTCCGTGGTCATTCATGATAAAGGTTCATTTTGTCATGGCAGAAGCAATCTAATTTATCAAAACCCCACAAGTCCTATCATTTACCTAGCTCACCAAATAAAAGAATTAGATAAAGAAATACTCACTATTCTAAAAAAAGAATACCCAAATATTTTTATTTTTTCAACTTTAGAAGAACAAGAAAGCCTTCTATGGAAAGAATATTACTTAAGTTTACAAATGTATGAATTATCAAGAAAAATAGCAACAGATAAACAAATTGATTTAACCATGCCCGAATACAATTTAAACGTGGTAAAAAAATTATATCAATATAAAGGAGAAATGTAATATGGAAAATCTAACTTATATAACTGGAAATTATGGAAAATATGTATCGGTAAAAGAAAAATTTGAAAAAGCTGGAATTGAAATCAACTATTATAAATGTGATTTGAAGGAACTAGAGATAAATGATATAAAATTAATTTCTCAAGACAAAGCAAGACAAGCATTTGAAATATTAGGTACTCCTGTATTTGTCGCGGATTCTGGTTTTTATATTGAAGATTTCCCCAATCATCCAGGGTATCCGGGTGCATTTGTAAAACGAAGTGGCATTTCTTCTGACATAAAAAAACTATTAGAAATCATGAAAGAAACTTCTAATCGAAATTGTTATTTTCTCGATTGTTTAACATTTTATGATGGTATTGATTACGTTCAATTTTTTGGAGTAAGTAAAGGAACACTTTCCTATGAAATATTAGGAGATTCTCTAGAAGAAGCCAAATCAAACTTATGGTTTGTATTTATTCCTCAAAACTGTCAAAAAACATTAGCCCAAATGACAAAAGAAGAACGAGAAAATCGTCCCGATCACAAAACGAACGCTACAGAACAATTTATTCATTGGTACCTGAATCGCAAACAAAAAGAACGCCAAAGAAAAAAATTTTAAGAAATACGAAAATGCCCAATAATTTCTTCTTGTAAGTCTTCTAAAACATCTTCTTCATACGAAATTTGAAAAGTATGAGCATGATGAAATAAAAACGGAATTCCTCTTTGATTACGAGCATCCGAAACAATGCCAATATGTTTTTTAAAAACGACAATATCTCCTCCTTGCCAGGCAAAGATTTGATGAATATCAGTCGTTAAAGAAATTGCATGTTCTAAAAAATAAGTTTGTAAATTAGAAACGCGGCGAAAATCAATATTTTTATCAATCACTTCAATATCGTATTCTAAAGGTCTTGAAATCACATCTTCATGTAATAACTCTTTGATATCATACCCTGCCCCTAAAAGCGCAAACGCCACGACATCGGTACAAACACCATACGCATCATTGGGGTAACCACTCCCATAATATTTACTTTGATACTTGGGTTTCGTTTTTAAATACTCTTTAGCACTCATAAGAATATCGGTTTGGTCATCTATGCCATCTTGGTCTTTATCAAACAAACTATAATACCTTTCAATTCCAAAAGTTTCATTAGAATATTTTTGGGAAGGAAAACAAAAAATAGCAATGAAACAAAACATAAGTAACAACCCCATAAACAAAATTTTTTTCACATTCTCACTCCATTGATTAAAGGTTTCATCACACGTTTTTTTACATTTGGAAGAGAAATATAAGGAATCTCTTCTTTTTTGATTTCTTGAAATGTTTGCCACATACCTTTTATTTCTTCATCTTTTATCATTTTCCAAATCATTTCTTCTTCCGTCATTTGATATAACATAGTATAAGTAAACAGTTTTTTTTCTAAACATTTTCTTAAAATACTAGCCAAATATTCCATCATATAATTATCTTCATTGGTATGACAAAATAAATCGATTTTTTCATTCTTTTGCAAAATCATCTGACCAACCTCTAAATTGGTAAAGCCAATCTCTAACTCATTATCTTCATTTCTAAAAGCAGTAATCCAATTTAAAGCCATCTTTACTTCTTCTAAATTCATTTCTTTGGTCCAAAATAAACTTGTTAAGAAAATTCCATCTAAACGATCGGCACATAATTTAGGTCGTTCTAAATCAAGGAAACTATATTTTTTAAAATCTACAATATCTTCTAATAATAAATTATCTTCTTTTAAATAAGAAAGAAACAAGGCATCCCTTTTTAATACTTCTTCGGTTTTCGTTTCTGTACTTTCTTGCTTTTCATAATCTTTATTTAGATAATCTACAACATGAGAGGTACAAGGTGTAGATACATCATGAAAAAGAGCTGCCAAAAGAACCGCTAAATCATCAGAAAACCAAGAAGTTAGTAACATCGTACTATAAGAATGGTCATAACGACTCACATATTCTAAAAAAGAATAAATATCTTTACTTCCATAATCCATTCCACAAAAATAACCAATTTTCTTTAATCGAACCAAAGAAGGAACCGAAAGATACTTTTGAATTCTTACATCCAATTTCTGTTTCTTTAATAATTTTTGATACTCTTCTAAAATGCTCATACAAATCCCCAATTCTAAATTATTTTAATACTTTTTTTAAGTATTCCAATCCTAAAATAACTACTCCTCCAAGGAGAAAAAACAAAACGGAAAATGTTTGCAATGACATCGGATCATGATACACTTCTAAAGTAGTTGGTCCCATAACAATTGCATATAAAGAACCAATCATAAGTCCTAAAATTGTATAAACTGTTTGACTTCGAAATTTTTCTAAACAAATCTTAATCAATCGAATAATTAAAAAGATGCCTACGACTACTCCAAGACCAAATACACATAAGATAGGAAAAGAGGAAAAATGAAAATGAAGAACTTCTTTAATCCCGGTTGTAATAGGAATATAAAGCCCAAAAATTAAAAGTAACGTAGACCCTGAAATTCCCGGTAAAACCATCGCCGAAATTGCAAGCATCGCTGCAAAGAAAACATATAACACAAGCCCAAAAGATAAATTATCAATACTTACTATGCTTCCTCCTCGAACCGGATTAAAATACGTAATTACTGAAACCACTATAACCCCTAAAATTAAAAATAATATATTTTGATATTTTCCTTTTAAAACTTTCTTTTCTTCTTTTATCATAAAAGGAATTGCAAAGAAAATAAATCCTAAAAATAACGAACTTACTTCATAAATATGACTTTCAAAAAAACTAGTAATTAACAAAATGGCAAAAACCATTCCTACAATCCACCCAAATCCTAATTTCATTAAAAAGAACAAAGCATCTTTTTTCTCTTTTCGATTTCCGTACATCAACCGATCTAAAGATGAAATAAATTCATCATAAAACCCCATAATAAAAGCGATAGACCCTCCTGAAACACCTGGAACACTATCTGCTAAAGCCATACAAAATCCTTCAATAAAACGCATGATCATAAAACTTTCCTCCTAATTCTTTTTTAGTATAACATGAAATAATAAAATCCTCAAACTTTACTATCTTCTTGATCCATAATTTTTTCTAAAACTCGAACTAAATTTCTTTCTTTTCGCATAAATCTTGGATTTCCAACATAATCTCCTAAATAAAAACTTTGATTAGGAAATTCTTTTAAAAGAAGATTTTCTCCTTCCATTTTGGTAATAAAATAAACAGAATCATTTTGCGTTTGATAAAAAGAAATTATGTCTTCCATATTTGAAAAAGCTTTTGAAAAAGAAAGAAACAATCGATCTGTATATACCTTTTCTTTTTTTAAATAAATTTCTATTTTTTGAAGCATCTGTTTATTCTCTAAAAAATATTCCGAAATTCGTTCACGCCAAAAAGATAAAGTAATTGACGTATATAAAGTAGAATCAAAACTAGGAAATAACCCCACTTGATACCCATAATTTTGTAAACATTTTAAATACAAAAGCCCATCTTTTGTTTCTTGATATGTTTTTCCTAATAAAACAGCTTCACTCATTACAATAGTTTTCATTTTTCGCCTCTACCAATCATTTTAACACATGAAAAAAGCAAATACTATAAAATATTTGCCAAATTCACAAATTCATAATCAAAAGAACGATTCATTTGGTTGGGATTAGAAGAAGCATCAAGCCACACTTTCACTTCGTATTGTTTACTTGCTCCCTTTAAAGAACCCTTTTCAAAAGAAAAATAATAATATTCTTCATCTTCTTTTACATAATATTCACTTAAAAAATGTACTTCATCATTCCAAGAAATTTTAAGATTATGATAATTTAAAGAAGAAGATTTACGAATTTTTAAACCAAATTCATAATAAGTATTTAACTTGGTTTGATTCACCATTTGTACAGTAGATGGTAAAAGTGTTCTAAGAGCAATTTCATCACTGACAGGATAAAACTGATATCGACGATCTTTTAAAACATCTACATAAGCATAACTAGTATTATTCTTTGTTGTTTTTAATAAAGCAATCACTTCTCCATTTCTAAGTGAATCCCATAAATAAAAGGAACAAATTAAAAATACCACCGTAATTAAAATTTCAACCACTTTAAAACAAATGATTCGATTTAAATTTTTCATTAGTTTAACCCCCTTAAACTAAACACATTATACCACAAAAAAGCAAAAAAAGCAAATTTTAACCCGTTTTGCTTTTCATAATTCCTTACTTTTTAGGATTTTTCTTTAATTTTGGAAGTTCAATTTTCTTTGGTAAATCTCGCACTGTAACTTTTGGTTTTTGATACATACCCACAATTTGATAAATCTTCTTTCGAATTGGATCAGGATCAGTTGGTTTTCTAGAAATACTATATCGTTCAGTTAAGTTCTTTTCAATCTTTTTCTTCTTCTCATCTTTTTTACGTTTTAATTCTATTTCTTTTGTTAAATTAGAATCCACTTCTTTCTTAGCTGATTGTAATCTAAATATTTTCAATATATCACTAATGATAACAAATAAAGCTGGAATCACCACAATAATAAGCCATCCACCCCTGGTAGCTAAAAAGCCTTGTAACAATCCCAATTGAGGAATTTTAAACAATACTTTTCCTTGAACATTTTCAAATGGAGCCGGTACTGGATCAGGAGATAGATTGGCATCTCCTTGCGTATAAAAGAAATAATTACCATTTTCTTCTTTGATATCTACAACTCGATGGGTAATAATCATTCCTTTAGAAATTGTAGCCGTAGATTCAAACGTAATAATATCTCCTACTTTAATATCTTTTGGATTTTTTACTAAAATATCAACAATAACATCTTTTGGAACAATATTAGGAACCATACTTTCAGTCAAAATCGTATATAAACTAAATGTTGGTCGAAATTTTTCTCCTTTTTGAGCATAAATTTTAACACTTACAAAATAATAAAGCAAAAAGCCCGCAACAATAACTAATAAGACTAAAACTACCCAAGAAAGAATTCCTGTTACGAATTTTAATGACTGTGTTATGGAACTAATTTTCTCTTTTTTTGTCTTCATAACAAAAACCTCTCTATTCTTCATATTTTATTATAACCAAAATTTATACAAATTACAATAAATTGATTTTACTTTTTTTAGTTTTATCATAAAAAAAAAGAATATCAATATTCTAAAACTTGATATCCTTCTTTCTCTAAACTTTCTTTTTGAAATTTAAAATTTTTACTTCGATAAAGTACTTTTACAATTTTATTTTTTTCTCGTTCTTGATTGGCTATTTTTAAAACTTCGTTTTTCTTTTCATCACTAGAGAAAATATAAGCCACTTTTTCATCTTTTTTAGGAATCGTAAAACCTCTTTCTTCTAAAAGTAGCAATAATCTTTCAAACCCAACTGAAAAACCACAAGCTGGTACAGAAAAATGAGCAAATTTTTCAATCATATGATCATATCTTCCACCGCCACCAATCGCAAATGGTAAATCTTCCACAGAAATTTCAAAGATTGGTCCTGTATAGTACCCCATTCCTCTTACTAAAGTAGGATCAAAAACCAAATGAGCAGAAGTAATATTTTGGGTTGCAAGCATAATTTCTTTTAAATTGTTCACAACATCTTCTTCCATATGAAAAGTTTTACAATATTCCTCCAAAGAAGAAGTATCTTGCATGACTAATTGTAAATATTCATCAATTTGTGATTCCAAAAATCCCAAAGAAAGAAGTTCTTCTTTCACACCATCTTTTCCAATTTTATCTAATTTATCTAAAGAAATTAAAACAGAATCAATATCTTTTAAAGGAAACTTTACATATTCAGCCATTTTCATTAAAATTCTTCGATCATTTAAGCGAATTGTAAAATTTTCAAAATGTAACGCTTTTAAAAATTCAGTAACTGCACAAATAAGTTCTATTTCTGCTAAATTTGTTTTTTCTCCTAAAATATCTAAATCACATTGCATAAATTCCCGAAATCTTCCCTTTTGACTCCGTTCTGCTCGATACACATTTCCTTTTTGAAATGCTCTAAAAGGAGTAGCCAAAGAAGAATTATTATTCGCATAAAATCTCGCTAAAGGAACCGTTAAATCATAACGAAGTCCACTATCAACAAACGTATCAAAATCTTCATTGATAACATCTATTACATTTCCTTGTTTTAACTTTTCTCCCCGTTTTAAAATTTTAAAAATTAATTTTTCATTTTCTCCACCCTGTTTACTTGTTAAATTTTCAATATGTTCTACCACAGGTGTTTGAATTAGTTCAAAACCAAATTTTTGATACACATCATTCATTAAAGATAAAACATATTCTCTAAGTTCCATATCATTAGGAAGCAAATCTCTCATACCTTTAGTTGGTGTCTTAATAAAATCCATAAAATTGCCTCTTTTCTATGAATATTATGACACACCAAAAAAAAGAAGTCAAAACTTATTTGACTTCAATATATTTTTTCGTTTCTTTCTCTTCTTGTTTAGGAACAACTATCATCAAAGTTCCATCGGTAAAAGATGCTTCAATTTCTTCTTCTTTAATATTTCCAAGATAGAAACTTCTTTGATATTTGCCATAAACTCTTTCACGACGAAGATATTTTTTACTTTCATCCTTTTCTTCTCTTTGTTTTTCAGCGGTAATTATAATGTTACCTTTATTGGATTCAATTTTGATTTCTTCTTTTTTATAACCAGGAAGATCCATTTCAATATGAAACTTTCCATCCCTTTCATAAATGTCGCATTTCAAGGAATTCTCCTCTTCTGCAAAGAAATTATCAAATAAATCATCCAAATAATAATTTCTAGGTACTAATTTCATAATTTATCATTTCCTTTCATGATTCCATTATAGCACTTTTTTAGCACTTGTCAATAGAAAGTGCTAATTTTTTCATTAATATTTTTGTTTTTTATTTTCTTAATTTATGATATACTAATTTCATAAAAATAGAAGGAAGTGTTTGAGTAATGAATGATGTTGTTCCAAACAACAATGGGGGTTCTAATTTAGGAAGTGAAACACCTAAAAAAAAGGTATGGCCAATAATTATTGGAGTGATAGCTCTTCTACTAGTTATTGTAGCCATTGGCGTAGGATATTTATTTTTAAGTAACTCCGCTGATAAAGTTTATGAAAAGGCAATTCATAAATTTGCCAACTCTATCATCAAAAATATTGATGAAAATATGCCTAATGAAATTTCTTTTGATAATGACTTATCAATCACTGGAAAAGTAAATGTCGATTCTTCTGTAGATTTACAAGATTTAGATCTTTTAAAAGATTATACGTATCGTTTTCAATTAGATTTATCAGTTCCAAAAGAAATCATGAAAATGGACTTAGGAATTATTGAAGATGACAATGAATTCTTAACCGGAAAAGTAATTTTCCAAAATGGTAAAGGATATGGGGATGTACCTGATATTCTTCCAAATATGATTGAATTAGAAAATGCCAAAGCAGATTTCTCTGATATGAAATCACAACTAAAAGATACATCTATTGATAAAAATGTTTATATAGAATTAGTAAAAGAAATAAGAGACTCATTAGTCTCATCCATCAAAAAAGATCAAATTCACATTGAAAAAAATCTAACCAAAACATATCATGAAAAAGAATTAAAAGTAGATGAATATTCTTATCAATTAACCAAAGAAAATCAACAAGAAATATTAGATAAAATCAAAGAAGCTTTAAAAGAAAATCAAAAAATTGCCGATTTTATTCAAAAAATTTCTAATATCTCAATAGATGATTTTACCAAATCTTTAGATTCCATCTCTTTTGATGATGCCGAAAATTATACATTTAATGTTACAACCACTGGTCCTCTTCATGATGTTGTTGCTATCTCTTTAGAAAATTCTCAATCTACATTAGAAGTTGTGGATTACAATGGTCAAAAAAGTATTACCATGGATGATATTTTAATTGAAATTATAGAAGAAAAAGATTCAACAAGTATTTCCTTTGAATCTGAAACAATTGATGGTTCATTAATTTATCAAATCAAAAAAGAAAGTGATTCAAAACTAAGTGGTTACTTTGAATTAGAATTAAATACAGAAGAAGATACCTATAATATTACATTTGAAGGAAGTATTGATACCAAAGCAAATATTACCGAAGAAAATGTAAGCAATGCCAAAAAACAAAATGATTTTACAGAAACAGATTATTTAAAAATTTATAATAATTTTATAGCTAAAATAAAAGGAACATCTTTGGAAGATTTATTTTATCAATATTTTGGAAATAATTTCTAAAAATCATAAGAAGGAGATATATTGAAATTTTTCAAAAAAAATTTTCCATATTTCCTTTTTTTATTTTTAGCTAGTTTCCTAATCATGTTTCCTAGTTTTTTGGCACCCTACATCTGTGGTCATGACACAAGATTTCATGTGGCAAATATCAGTGCAATCTTATCTCAAATGAATATCTTCCACCCTTTCGTAAAAGAACCTTTAAATTTTATTGCCAAAGGCTTTGGTTATGGCACAAGATTTTTTTACCCTCCTATTCCTCATTTAACCGCCGCTTATATTACGAAAATAATTGCTATTTTTGGCAATCAAAATATTTTATTAGGAATGCGTATAACAGCATGGCTAACTATTTTTCTATCAGGTATCTTTTGCTTTCTTTTTATAGATAAAGTTTTTCAAAACAAAAAAATTGCTCTTGTAATCTCCTCTTCTTATATGATTGCCCCTTATCATTTATCTGAAATTTTTATTCGCGATGCTTTTTCAGAAATGTTTTTTGCCATCTTCCCTCCCCTTATTTTATTAGGTCTTTTCTATCTTTTAGAAAATAATAAAAAAATGTTTTATTTATGTTTTGTAAGTGGGTATACTTTAGCAATTTATTCTCACATGGCAATGAGTATTTATTTTACTTTTCTTTTACTGATTACCTTTTTTCTCATCTATTTTAAAAAAATTTTTACCAAACAAAATGTTTGGACTCTTTGTAAAGCCTGTATATTAATTCTTCTTTTTACCGCAAGCTTTTGGGTCCCATTAATGGAAAATAAATTAAAAGGTTCGTATGGTGTATTTACTCCTTATTATATGACTGGAAAAGGAGATATGCAATTTAGTACAATCTCTATATTAGAACCATTTCTATTTTGGAAATCTCACACATTCAACGGCATTCGTTTTCACTTACCTCTTTATATCATTATTCTTAGTATAGGAAGTATTTATTTCATTTGGAAAAAGAAACTATGGAAAGAAAAATATATTGTCTTTATTCTAAGTTTTCTTTTCGTTTCACTTATCATGATTACTAATGTATTTCCTTGGTATTATGTTCCAGACTTTTTTGCTACCCTTCAATTTCCCTGGCGTTTAGCATTGTTTGTCTCTTTAGGAATGATATGTTTAGCAAGTATTATTTTAAAAGAATGGGAAAAGAAAAAATATTTTTCTAAACTAATTTTCATTTTACTTATTTGTGTCATAATTAGTGCTTTTCATAATATTTATCATTTAGATGAAGTTGCCTTTGACTTAGAACATATAGATTATCAAAAAGGACTAGGAAATCAAGCTGAATATCTTCCCAAAAATACTCTAGATCATCTAGATTACTATAATAAAAGAACAAATGAAATTCTTATTATCAATGGAAATGGCATAATTGAAGAAACAAACGAAAATTTTCCTAATATTTCATTTACAATTTCTGCCAATGAAAATTTAACAGTCGAATTTCCTCGTCTTTACTACTTTGGTTATCAACTTTATTTAGACAAAAAAGAAATTCCTTTAACTGAAAGTGAATATGGTTTCTTACAAGCTAGTTTAACGGAAAACGGCAAGTATCAACTAGTTTATAAAGGCTCATTTTTAATGAATTTTTCCTTTTATTTAAGTATTTGTTCCTTTTTTACTTTTCTCATTTTTTACTTATTTTTAAAGAAGGAAAATATTGGCAAAAAAAATTTAAAAAAAGTGAAATTTTTAGTTGACAAATGAACATCTTTCGGTTAGTATATAAATCACCAATTCACTTTACGAAGGCGAATTGGTGCTAGTATCACACTAGTCAACCCCTTTTTATTCTTTTAAGAAGAACTCACTTAAGAGTTCTTCGAAAGTGGTTATTAAAAGTCTATCCTTAAGGATAGATTTTTTCTATATATGAATAGTTTTTTGTTTGCTTTTGTGTTATATTTTTAATAGGTGATGCAGATATGGATTTACAACATATAAAAGGAATTGGTAAAAAAACATTGGAAATATTATATCAAAATCAAATATATAGTATCGAAGATTTACTACAATTTTACCCCTATCGTTATTTAGTATTACAACCGGAAGCCTTAGTAGATTCCGAAGACAAAATTACGATTACCATTCCTGCCACTGTAATTGAAATTCCTAAAGTATCTTATATTCGTAAAAACTTTAACTCTTTACGCTTTCGTGCTGAAGCATACGGCAAAATTATTAACGTAACAATTTTTAATCGAGCCTTTTTAAAACCTCATTTACCCATTGGAAAAGAAATTACTTTAATAGGCAAATATAATTCCAAAACAAATATGTTTACAGCCAATGATTTAAAACTTTTCAAAATTAATCATATAGAAATCATTCCTATATATCATCTCATAAAAGGAATCCATTCCAAAACTTTACAAAGTTTAATAACTCGGGCATTAGAAGAATTAGATACATTTCCTAAACTTCTTCCTGAATCAGTAGAAAAAAAACATGCTTTTCTTTCTAAAAAAGAAACCTTAAAAGAACTGCATTTTCCTTCTACTTTAGAAAAAATTGAGTTAGCCCGCAAGAGAATTATATATGAAGAATTATTTCTCTTTATGGTAAAAATAGAATATTTAAAACAATTAAATGACCAAGAACAAGGAATTGAAAAAAAGATAGATGTAAACAAAACAAAAAATTTTTTACAACAATTACCCTTCTCCTTAACAAAAGATCAAGAAAAAGCAATCCATGAAGGATTACAAGATTTATTAACTTCCAAAAGAATGAATCGATTATTATTAGGAGATGTGGGAAGCGGTAAAACCATCGTTGCCACTACTATAATTTATGCAAACTTTTTAGCTGGGTATCAAAGTGCTTTTCTAGCGCCAACTGAAATTCTTGCCATGCAACATTTTGATTCCATCCGTACATTACTAAAAAACACTAATATGCAAATTGAAATTTTAATTGGTAGTATGACCAAAAAAGAAAAAACAAATATCGCGAAAAGATTACAAAATGGTGAAATAGATTTATTAATTGGAACCCATGCCATTTTAAATGAAAATCTTTTCTTTCAAAACTTAGGATTTATTGTAACTGATGAACAACATCGCTTTGGCGTAAATCAACGAGAAATTTTAAAAAACAAAGGAATACTACCAGATATGATGTTTTTAAGTGCTACCCCTATTCCAAGAACTTATGCTCTTACGATTTATGGTGATATGGATACTTCATTAATAAAAGAAAAACCATTAGGCAGAAAAGATATTATTACCAAAGTGGTGAAAGAAGCAAATTTAAAAGAAGTATTATTAAAAACATTAGAAGAAATTAAAGCCGGACATCAAGTCTATGTTGTCGCTCCAATGATTTTAGAACAAGAAATGAGCGATTTAAAAACAGTGAGTCTTTTAAAAGAAAAGTTTGATTTAGCATATCATGGAAAAATTCCAATTGGTATGCTACATGGAAAAATGAAAAAAAATGAAAAAGATACCGTCATGAATGATTTTAAAACTGGAAAAACAAAAATTCTTATCTCTACTACAGTAATTGAAGTTGGAGTAGATGTATCAAATGCGACTATCATGATTATTTTTAACTCGGAAAGATTTGGCCTTGCTACCCTCCACCAATTACGTGGTAGAGTTGGAAGAGGAAATTTACAAAGTTATTGCTATTTAATTTGTAATGAAGAAAAAGAACGCCTAAAAGTATTAGAAGAAAGTAATGATGGATTCTACATAAGTGAAAAAGATTTCACCTTTCGCGGAGAAGGAGATTTATTCGGTGTAAAACAAAGCGGTGATATGACATTTCAAATGGCAAATTTAAAAAGAGATTATGATATTTTATTGGAAATGAAAAAAGAAGCAAAAGACTTTGTTGACAAAAAGCTTTACATGAAAAATGACTATTATAAAAAAATTATCGAAAAAATTGATTTTACTAATTGACAAAAAATTTTGTTCATAATATACTTTATATAGCATAGCTATAAACGTTATGCTGGTACACATTTACGATCACTTCTGAATGTGTATCTACAAACCCCCTGTGAGAGCCAAAGGCTCTCTTTTATTATTTAGAAACACCAGAAAAAAAAATTGCATAAACTAAAAATAGATACCCAATTTTTATTTGACAGCAACTCTAATTTATAGTATATTAATTACACGGAGCCGTAGCCAAGTGGCTAAGGCGTGGGTCTGCAACACCCTGATCACCAGTTCGAATCTGGTCGGCTCCTCCAGTGACGAATCTGTTCGAATTTTTCGGACATTAAATATATTTCATCTCTATTTAGAGATGATTTTTTTTTATAAACAACATGATATAATTTTTTTAAAATAAATCAATATTCACATTTATAAATATATTGATTTTACTCTCCACATAAAAATTGAAATGAAAGTTTTTCTCGTTAATTCTTGTAATATTACAATCATAATTTTCATTAATAAGAGAAGTACACCCCTCCTCATTTTCAAAAATTATATCACTTATATATTCTTTTATATTTGTTTTTACATTTATTTTTGTATTTAAAAACATTTCCTCTGAAAAAATAAACTCTAATCCTACTAATAAATTTTCTTTTAAAGAAAAAGTAATATATGGTGCTTTTCCAGACATTTTTTCACCATTTTTATGAGTAACATTAAAATTTTTCCATAGAACTTCTATTTGATAATTACTATATTGTATATCATTTATCTTAATCATAAAAATACTTCCTCTCTTTGAACAAAAGTATATCATAAGAAATGAAAGATTGTTAATCTAAAAAGAATAATCACACTTGTTCATGTTGAATTGATTTGAATCATTTTAGTTCATTTTTTAATACATCTATGCTAAAAATATAGGTAAACTAACAGTCGATATAATTTTAAACGTATTTATAGTATAATGATATCGAGGTGAGAGATTATGGATAATAATAAAATTGGAAAATACATTGCATCCCTTAGAAAGCAAAAAAATCTAACTCAACACCAACTTGGAGATAAATTATTTGTAACAGATAAGGCGGTTAGTAAATGGGAACGAGGATTAAGTTTACCTGATATCACTATTCTTGGAAAATTAGCGGATGAATTAGATACAGATATTTACAGTATTTTACAAGTAGAAAAAAAGAATAATATAGATATTGACAAAATTTTACAAGAGGAAAGAATAAAAATGAAAAAACAACTAAGTAAAAAAATAATGATATTTATACTACCTATCATTTTTATTGGGGCGGCTACTTTGTATAAATTAATTCCTTTTGGATATAACGTTGAACACATTAGATATACTCATAATGAAGATAAATTAATAAATCTAGGTATTCCTAAATTTTCCTTTTTAATGAAAAATAACGAAAATAGTTATTCATATAAAAATTTCAGAGGAAAAAGTATTTTAACAAGTGAAATAAAAAACTATCTAAATACTTTAAACCATATTTCTTGCAATGACACTACATATTTTTATGATACTGATGCAAACATTACCATTATTGATTATTCTGTGAAAGGAAATTTAATTTATAATACAATTTCATATAATATCATAAATGGAAATTACTGCCTTGATTGGCAAATAAAAGAATATTCTAAAAAAATAGGAAATATAAATACAATTCATACTTTATATGCCGAAAAATCAAATTTAATAGTATATTTTTTACCAAGTTTAGAAAGTGAAAATAACCAAAACAAATGGCTTGCTACTTTAAATATTTATTATAATAATGGTAAAAATTCCAAAATAATTGAAAGATCAAAGGGAACATTTGAAATTATAAATGATGAATTGATTTATTATAGAACGGAAATTACAGAACATGAAAATAATATAGAAATTCCAAATGTATCAAACTTTGTTATAAAAGATCAAAAGTTAATACTAAAAGATAATTACTTAAAAGATTATGAAAAAAGTATTATTTTAAAATAAGGTGATAGTCCGAAAAATAATCTTTTTCATGACTATGTGTGCCTTGAATGAAGTGAAAGGAATGTGCGGTTAATATGAAAAAAATGTTTAATAGAATTAAAAACAATATATTTATTTATGATATACTTTTTATTATTACCAATATATTAATTAATTTTACTTTATATTTAATGAATATAAGATTTAGAATATGGATGATTATTCTTATAATTATAATATCTATCATCGGATTTATAATCGGTATATTTCAACAATTATACATATCATCTAATAATAAAATAAAAGTTGTAATTTTTTCTTTATTAGGGACGATACCTATAATAATACTTATTTCTGTTTTTATGCCCTTTATAAGTTTCGTAGCAATTTTTAGTTATAGACCTGAACATATCACAACCTTAGATAATAAAAAATATGTTGCAGTTGTCTCTTCTTTTCTTCATGTTGATGTAGATTATTATGATTATTATAATTTTCTTTTAATGGGAACAAAAATAAAAGTACATGGCGATTTTGGTAAAGGTGGCTATGATCCTTTTGAAAATCCAAATATTCCAGAAAGTGTTGAATATACATATTATGATAATAATGAAAAAATAAAATCAAAAAGAAAAGAACTTTTCATTAAAGATAAAGATGGAAATATAATTAATAAATATAATTATGATATAAATATAGATAATTCTAATGATTTTAAGGAAAATAATAATTATTTATTACCAGAAAATGAAGAAGTATTATATGAAAAGAAATTTGATAATACAATACTAAGATTTGGTAAAGTAGATAATGTATTAGGGCAAAATATGTTAGTCAATGTTATAAGAAGTAAAGATAATGGAGAAAACTTTTATGTTGTATCTGATGACGTAATACAAGTAAGTAATGAAGCAAAATTTGTTTTTCTAAATGAGAATTTAGGATTTGCAATTAATACAGGTGAAATATTTTTAGATAATAGAAAAACTGGTTTATATGTAACTAATGATAGTGGAAAAACTTTTACCTCTGCTAATTTTAAATATACAAATGAAAATGTGGAATATATTAGTATCGAAGAAGTCCCCTATTATGAAAACAATATTTTAAAAATAAAATGTTCTGTCTATCAAATAAATTCAAATAAAAATGGCTATGAAAACAAAGAATTACTATTTACTAGTAACGATAATGGATTAACATGGATTTTAGAAAATAATTAGTTATGTAAAATCAATAATATAAATTTTTTTTCCGTTATTTAAAAGAATGTTTAAAAATACAAAAATTTCTTAAACGATAATTTATGTAAAACTGAAACAAGAATTCATATTAAATAGATTTTTTAGAAAATATATTATATGAAATAATATAAGAAACAACATAAAATATAACATTTAAAATAAAACAAATAATAGGAGATATTTTAAATAAATAAAGTAAATCTAGTTCTTGATAAATCCATGGACATAGTAATAACAAAACTCCTCCTAAAATTCCTAATACAAAAATAAATAATGCTGGAATAATAACAGATTGCATTCTTCCCTTTTCTACTCCCCATTTATAAATACATGGTATATTAGAACACATAAGAAAAGAAACACAGGTAAAAGCAAGAAAACATATTCTTAAGGAATCTTCTATATGACTTACTGTTCCTCTTACCAATAAAGTTATTATCAAACTAACTAAAATACCAATAGCAATAGAAAGAAAAGAATTTAAAAAAACAAATAAGTATTTTGAAAAAACAATTTCATTTCGAGTAATAGGTAAAGATAATAAATATTTATCAGAATCAGCATTCTCATCATAAGAGAAAGTAGAAATACTATTCATTCCAAAAAAGATTAAAAACAAAATAGAACCGGCCATAAAACAATCCATTTGAAAAGATGCCACAGTAATTAAAAAAAGAAACATCAAAATACTAAAAATTATATTTCCTTTAAAATTTTTAAAGACATATAAATCTTTTAATAATAACCCTTTAATAGTATTCATTATGATTCTCCTTTCACAAGTAAAAGCATGATTTCTTCTAAAGTTGGTTTTCGTATTTCAATGTTGGAATATTTCTTCTGAAATTCTTGTTTTGAAGTAACTAAAAAGAAATATATATTTTTATATTTTAAACATTTTTGATAATCTTCCTTATTTAGGGTATCAAATTCTTCAGGAACTAATTCAACCATTCCATATTCATCATCTAATTGTTTTTTAGAAATATCTAAAAGAATACTTCCATTCTCTATAAATATTACTTCATCTACTAAATGCTCTAAATCACTTGTAATATGAGTAGTCATTAAAATAGAATTTTCTTTATTACTTACAAAATCAGCAAAAAGATCAACAATTTCATAACGAAATATAGGATCTAATCCATTTGTTGGTTCATCAAGAATTAATAGCTTTGGTTCATGTGCAATCGCACATAATACTTTAATTTTCATTTTCATACCATTAGAAAACTCTTTTAAAGGTTGATTACATGGAATTTTAAATTTTTTAATTGTATCATAGTATAATTTTTCATTCCAACGATGATAAAAACGCTTCATTAATGTATTAATATCATTTACATTTAAAATAGGTGAAAAGAAACTATCATCCAAAACTACCCCTATTTCTTCTCTATCTAATTTAGTTAAACTTTTATGATTTTTTCCAAAAAGTTTTATTTCTCCTTTATCATATGGAATCAAATCTAGTATTGCTTTAATTGTTGTTGTTTTTCCACTTCCATTTTCCCCAATAAGACCAATTATCTTCCCTTTCGGTAATTTCAAATTAATATGATTTAAATGAAAATCTTGATACTTTTTTTCTAAATCAGTAATTTCTAAATTATATTCCATCTATATCACCTATAAAAAGTATATCATGACTTTAAGAATACTGCTAAAAAAGATTTTAACAAATACTTTCATTTTTATAAAAAAAGAATAGCTAAAATTGATATTTTGCAATATAATTATGTTGTATGCAGATATAGTTTAATGGTAAAATATAAGCTTCCCAAGCTTAGGTTACGAGTTCGATTCTCGCTATCTGCTCCAGTGACGTTTCTGTTCGAACTTTTATAGTTTGAACTTAACATATATAATCAATCCGTTCGGGTTG
>CANQEG010000016.1 GCA_947594705.1 uncultured Bacilli bacterium
GGAAATGGTTATAATGGAACTTTTTATGGTACCAAAGTTCAAAAAGATGGTGACCTCATGGGAATGTATTTTGATGGGACGGATGATTTTGTAGATGTTGCTGATTTACCTGAATCTATTGACTGGGAAAGTGGTTTTACTGTTGAAACAGAATTTAAGGAAACTTCTTTATCTGGATGGAATCGTATTTTTGATTTTGGAGTTGGTATGAATGATAATAATTTAATCATGGCCTTAGGAACACAAGGAGGATTTACACATCGTTTCGAAGTTTCAGCTCGATATAATCAAGAGATAACATCCCTTGTATACAATGATTTTTTAGATGAAAATACAAAATATAGAATAAAAGTAATATTTGATAAATTAAAAGAAGAGTATGTAGGAAAAGTATACATAGGTAATACTTTTTTTAATAATGAAATATGGTCAAATATAAATTTTACAAAAAATATTAATAGAACCAGTAATTATTTAGGCAAATCAAATTGGACTTCAGAAAGTTCTTATTATTTTTCAGGCTATATTTATTCATTAAAATTTACAGATTCTAAAGGAAACATTATTTTATGGTATGATTTTTAAAATTTACATCTTTTCTAATACGTGTTATACTATAACTAGTTAGGAAGTGTTGAAAAGATGTATAATGATGAGGAAAAAAAGAAAACAAAAAAAGAACCACGAAAAAGAGTTAGTTTCTTCCGAAAAAGAACGAAAAGATTATTAACCAATTTAGATAAGTTATTTGACAAAATCTTAAGTATGGAATGTATTATAACCTTTATTTTTATAGTAATAAGCATTCTTTTAGCAATCTTTAAAGATACCAATAATGTAGTAATTAGTATTGTTTTATGTATCGTTTTCCTTCTTTATGGAGCATTAAATATATATGGATATATAAAAAGAAAAGACCTTCCGTTTTATAATTTTTGGCTTCTCTATGGTATCTGCGGAATTATTTTAGGGATTGTAGCATTATTTCAAATAAAAGCAAATGTAATTTTAGGATTATGGCTTTTAATTGAAGTAGCCAAAAAAGCTGATTTTACAATACGTTTAAAAATTTTAAATCAAAAAAGTATGAGCATCCATGCTGTTTCGGCAGGACTTATCATGATAATGAGTATTATGTTATTTGTAAATCCTTTTACGAATTTAAGTGCTTCTCAAACAATTGGAATATTTTCAATCTTATATGGTATTATAAATGTAATGGATGTTGTATTATCAAAACAAGAAGCACCATCTTATTTAGAAAATCTCTAGTAACTCTAGTGATTTTTTTTTGAAAATTTGCAAAAATATCAAAAATATCATATAATACTTACACGAGGTGAAGAGTTTTGAAAATAGATTCAGTAGAATTAACCAATATTGCCATTCGCCAAAGCCAATACCCTACGGATCATTTAAAAGAATTTTTGTTAGTAGGAAGAAGTAATGTTGGAAAATCAAGTTTTATAAATACTTTAATTGGCCGTAAAAATTATGCTAGAACCTCTAGTAAACCCGGAAAAACTCAAACACTAAATTTCTATCAAGTGAATAAAAAATTTTATTTAGTGGATGTTCCCGGTTATGGGTATTCCAAAATGTCCAAAGAAAGCGATAAAAAAATTGGTTTAATGATTGAAGAATATTTAAAAAATAGACCTGAATTAGCGCATGTTTTTTTACTAATTGACTATCGCCATAAACCTACGGAAGATGATTTATTAATGTATGACTTTTTAAAATATTATAATATAGACATAACGATTGTCGCGACAAAATATGATAAAGTAGGGGCATCTTTAAGAGTAAAACAAGATAAATTAATCAAAGAAACGTTAAAATTAGATAAGGATTTTATCAAATTTTCAGCTACAACCAAAAAAGGCAAAGAAGAAATATATAAAATTATTGAAGAATCATAAAAGATTTCTTGAAATATACAAAGATTTATGTTAAATTAATTAGGAATTGGAGGAATCATCATGAATGAAATATTAGAAACTATTTTATTAATTGTATCTGTTTTAATTATTGTATTAGTATTATTACAAAGTAATAAAGCAAGTGGCGATGCAGGACAAATTTTAGCTGGTGGAAACGATCGCTTATTTGGAACAATCAAAGAAAGAGGAATGGAATTAGTTATTACAAGATTAACTGCTTTTTTAGGAGTAGTATTCTTTATTATTTCTTTGATATTATTTTTACAATAAAAAAAATTACTTATATATCAATAAATAAAAAATGTACAAGCCAAAATAATTTTGTACATTTTTATTTGCTTTACAATCTTGAAAAATCATTCTAATAATTAGAAGTAGAAAAAAACAAACAGTATTTGTAAAATGAGTTTTAAAAATAGCCTTTTGATTTGAATGAGAAAAATCTAAAAAAACTTTACCTAATATTTACATTTTTTTTCGTTTTATTTGAATTTATCACCATTTCCCATGTATAATAATGTTATAGGTGATGCTTATGAAAGAAGAAATTATTGCAAAACTAGAAAACATATATGAAGCCAAAGATTTAATTGAAGTCAATGATTTAATGGGGTATCAAACTGCAGAAGAATTAAAAGAATTAGAAGAAACCTTAGAAAGCTTAGTAGAGGAATATATAATTTATAAAACCAAAAAAGACAAATATATCTTATTAAAAAATTGTCCAAATTTAAAAATAGGAAAATTTGAATCAAATAAAAAAGGGTTTGGGTTTGTCGTACTTCCAAAAGAAGATGATTTATATATTGATGATGAAAATACCAATGGAGCAATTCTAGATGATGTTGTTTTAGCAGAAGTAATAAAAAAAGGTCTAAAACCAGAAGGAAGAATTATTCGAATTATAAAAAGAGATTTAAAAACAATTGTCGGAGAAATAATTGAAACCAAAAAAGGTCTAGAATTGAAAGCCGATGAAGAAAAAATTGATTTAGAAATTAAATTAGAAAACACGAATAACTGTGTTCCTGGGCATAAAGTTTTAGTGCAACTTGGAAAAAAACTAGGCGTAAAAAAATATCTTGGAACCGTAATAAAAATTATTGGACACAAAGATGATCCCGGAACCGATATTTTAAGTATTGCTTATAAATATAATATTGAACCAGATTTTGGCATAGAAGTAGAACAACAATTGGAAAGTATTCCGACTGAAGTAGACAACAAAGAATTAAAAAATCGTCGCGATTTAACAAGTTGGAACATTTTTACCATAGATGGAAGTCATACCAAAGATATCGATGATGCAATAAGCTTAACCAAAGAAAATGAAAATTATATACTGGGTGTTCACATAGCCGATGTATCAAACTATGTCAAAGAAAATACTCCTTTAGGGGATGCTGCTTATGAAAGAGGAACATCAAATTATTTAGCCAATACTGTAATTCCTATGTTACCGCATAAACTTTCTAATGGTATTTGTTCATTAAATGAAGGCGCTATAAGACTTACGATGTCCTGTGTCATGAAAATTTCTCCGCAAGGAAAAATAATAGACTATGAAATCTTTGAATCTTATATCAAAAGCCGTAAAAAAATGACGTATGAAGCAGTAAATGACATCTTAATGCGAGAGAAAGTCGCGGAAGGTTATGAAGAATTTGTAGATACGTTAAAAGAAATGAATACCCTTGCTCACATTTTACGAAAAGAAAAAATAGCGCGTGGGTATATGGATTTTGATTTAGATGAACCTGAAATCATTCAAGATGAAAATGGTCGTGCCATTGATATCGTTCGTGTGGAAAGAGAAGATGGTGAAAAATTAATCGAAGATTTTATGATCGCGGCCAATGAAACAGTTGCAACACATATCTATAATATGGATTTACCATTCATTTATCGTGTTCATGGAGAACCTAACAGTGAAAAAATTGAAGATTTTATGAATCTATTAAAAATTATGGGATACACGTTAAATACTCGCGTTAATAATATGAATCCTAAAACTATGCAAAATATCTTATTAGAACTTCATGATAAACCTGAATTTACAATTTTATCTTCGATGCTACTGAGAAGTATGAGAAAAGCAGAATATAGTAAAGAAAATATTGGTCATTTTAGTTTAGCTAGTAAATCTTATACACATTTTACAAGTCCAATTCGAAGATTTCCCGATTTAACCGTACATCGCTTATTAAAAAAATATTTAGTAGAAAAAGATTTTTCAATGTCTACAATAGAATACTTAAATAAAAATTTAATCTTAATTGCCGAGCATTCTAGTGAAAGAGAAGTTGCTGCTCAAAATGCCGAACGTGATGTAGCTGATATGAAAATGGCCGAATATATGGAAAGTCATATTGGTGAAATTTATGAAGGAATTATTACCACAGTAACGACATTTGGTTTCTTTGTTGAATTACCAAATTTAGTAGAAGGACTAGTTCATGTAAGAACGTTAAAAGGGGATTACTTTAACTATGTTCCTGAATATTTGGCAATGATTGGAAATGCCACGAAAAAAACATATCGAATTGGCGATAAAGTAACTGTAAAATGTGTAAATGCTAGCAAAGAAAGTAGTATAATTGACTTTGAATTAGTAGGTGACGAAGATGGAAATACGAAATAAAAAAGCTTACTTTGATTATACAATTTTAAAAGAAATAGAAGCAGGAATTGAACTTCATGGAACAGAAATCAAAAGTATTAGAAAAGGGTCTGTGGATTTAAAAGATAGTTTTGTTACCATCAAAAATAAAGAAGCTTTTGCCTTAAACATATATATAGCAAAATATGAAGAAGGAAATCGTTTTAATCATGAAGAAAGAAGAACAAGAAAACTATTACTTCATAAAGAAGAAATCAAAAGATTACAAGAAGCCAAAGAAGCGGATGGAATTACAATTGTTCCTTTAAAAATGTATTTAAAAAACAACCATGCCAAACTTTTAATCGGAATTGCCAAAGGAAAAAAATTATATGATAAAAGAGAAACAATCAAAAAAAGAGATTTAGAAAGAGAAGCAAGAACTCTTTACTAAATCTTTTTCATTTGTTAAAATAAATCCTTAAGAAGGTGAATTTATGAAAGAAGAAAGTGTGAAAAAAGCCAAAGAAAAGTATCGTAATGATAAAATGAAACTATTGGAAGAACAGAAAAGACAAGAAAGAATAAAAGAATTAGAACAAAATCCATTAGTAAAAGAATATATAAAGTTAAGCAAAGAAACACCAGAAAAAAAGATAGAATTAGAAGAATATTTTGAAGAAATAGCTTTAGAAAACAGTAATAATATTAAAGTTTATTTAGGAACATTTGGTATTTTTCAAGGGAAATTTAAAAATCATCCTATCTATTTCAATGGTGAGACAGAAGAAGTATACATCAATCGTTATAAAGATTTAGAAACATTAGAAGAAGTAGATATCTTAACAACCTATGAAGTTGCCTATGAAAGAAGAAAAAAATTAATTTTTCCTGATTTCGAGTCTCCTGAAGAAGCTCTTCAAAAATTTCAAACAATAAGAGAAAAATTTTTATATACTATTTTAGAAAAAAGTCAAAAAGAAGCCATTCAAGAATTGATAAAGGAAGAAAATATAAAAATGCAGTACATCAGAAAAAAAGAAAATTAATCTTTTTTCTTTTTTAATTCTATTTCATATAAATGTTTATAAAATGGATGATTTTCTAATAAAGATTCATGAGTTCCTTCTCCAATAATTTCTCCATCATTTATAACAAAAATACGATCACTATGAATCACAGTAGATAAACGATGAGCAATAATTAAAATCGTATATTCTCCTTGTAAATTAAGAATAGATTCTTGGATTTTTTGTTGAATTTCATTATCTAAAGCACTTGTTGCTTCATCAAATAAAATAATTTCTGTTTTTAAAATCAATGCTCTGGCAATCGCCAAACGTTGTCTTTCTCCACCTGATAGAGTAACGCCACCTTCACCTATCATTGTATCATAGCCATCTTTTAAACTTACAATAAAGTCATGTAAACAAGCCATTTTACAAGCCCAAACAATTTCTTCGTCGGTAACATCTTCTTTGATAATTTTAAAATTATCACGAATACTCATATGAAAAATATAAGGCGATTGACTAATTACAGAAATATTTCCTCGAATAGAATCTTTATCTAACTCTTTGATAGGAATTCCATCTAGTAAAATATTACCATTAGAAGGAGAATATAATCCCGAAAGTAAATGAAAAATAGTTGATTTTCCCGCTCCACTTTTTCCCACAAAAGAAACTGTTTCATTCGGTTTTATTGAAAAGTTTAGAGAATGTAATACCTCTTTACTATCTTGATAAGAAAAACTAACATTTTGAAACTCAATAGTACCAGTAGCTTTTTCTAAATGGCGAGAACCAAATTGTTCTTTAGGGAAATTTACTCCATCAATAATTTCAAATACCCTTTGAGCCGACAACGAAAAATATTTTAATGCTTCTAATAAATGTTCAATATTGTGGGTAATATTGACAATATTTCCTCGATAAGACAAGATAACAAGTAAAGTTCCTACAACTAAATTTCCGTGAATAATGGAATAAATACCAATCAAAATAATAAAACAATCTAATAAATCTCTAATATTATCGATAATAAAACGATATTTTGCTTTGGTTCTATCAAACACATAAAAAGCATCATTCATCTCTTCAGTTAACGAAGCTGTTTTTTGAATAAAACTTTTCTCGGCATTTAAAATTTTAATATCTTTTACTCCTCGAACTAACTCTGTAACAAAACCTGAAAATTCCTCTCTTTTCTTCTTTTGAATTTTTCGTTTTTCTTGAACTTTTTTTGAAGAATAAAGATTTAAACAATAAACAATAATTAAAAAACCAGCATATAAAAGAAAGATTTTAAAATTTAAAAAGAAAATACTAATTAAAATTCCAAAATTTGTAATAAAATCAGAAACATATTCAATTAATTCTAAAAAGATACTGGCAATAACATCGGTGTCATCAGTAATTCTTTCAATAAATAAACCACTAGAGTTTTGATTAAGAGTTTCTGTTTCAATTCGTAAAGTTTCCTTAGCAACTTCTAATTCAATATTTTTACTTACAGAAAAAAAGTATTTATTAAAACAATAATTGTTACAATAAACCATAATATTTCTAAGAATTTCTACAATTAATATAGCGATAGTAACAAGAAATAATTGAAGCCATAATTCTTGTGTAAGATTTAAAATTTGCTGGGCACTTAAAATCGGAGCTACTACACTAATAAAAGTAAAAATAATACTAAGAATAATAGAATATACTATATATTTTTTATCTTTTTTAGCAAATTGATAACTCTTTTTTAAATAAAAAAATGTATGTGTAAAGTCTTTCTTCATTAAAAACCACTTCTCTTGTATATATTATATAGAAAGAATAAAAAAAAGAAAAGGAAAATAATTCTAAAATAGTTTAAAGTATGATATAATGAGTTTATCAAAGAGGTGACAAAGTTGGAAGCACTAACCGATTTTTTAGCAAATAACTATTTTTGGTTTTTAATAGTTTCATTATTTTTAGTTTTTGCTTTAGTAGGATACTTAGTAGACCAAAACGAACAAAAAAAGGGAATGTCCAGAATTAATCACATCGAAGAACCAGAAATGGATATGGAATCTTTAGCCGCGATGGCTCAAAATAAATCGATGAATGAAGCCGTTACAGATGCGGCCAGAAATGTAAATAATACCATAACTGATATGAATAATCCCAATTCTGCTAATGCTGTAGGATTTGATGTATTAACAAAGTAGAAAAACTACTTTTTTTTATGATAAAAAGTTTATTTTTTACTGAAAAGTCTTTATTGAAAAAGATATATATAACGTTACTAATTTGCTACTTTAAAAATTTGATAAAGAACCTTGATATGTTAAAAAAATTTTAAATTAATTTATAACATATTTCACTTTTTAATATACTTATAATATTTTACAGGATTCTTTGCAATTCCTCTTAATTCAACATCTAATATTTCATATTTGAAACATTCAGAAAAAATTTTGATTTGTTCACTAAATAAATCAAAGTATGGATGTTCTATCATGTTCGTACATACCACAATACCATTGTCTTTTAATAGTTTATTCATATTGTTCATTACATTTTTTAACTTATTTGCAGTTTTCAAATCTAATATATTAGATAAATAAACTATGTCATATTTTTTTGAACTATGATACGAATCGGAAGAAATATCAGTTACTTCAAAATCAAGTGTATTAGAATTTAATTTATTCAATAATTTTTTAATATCTTCTTTACTATAAGGAAAATCAAATTTTGTGCTACAATTCTCAAATAAAGCATCGTTATAAAACGAAAAAAATTGTTCTTCATAAAATTTTTCTTTTTGTTTTAACTCTAAATAATATTGCCATAACAAACAACTTTCTCTTTCATTAATATCGTTAGCATCTCTGTGACTTTTAATAATAGAATTCATCTCTTTAATTGTCAAATCTTTAGCATCTAAAAAACCACTTTCAAACAGCCATTTTCTCAAATAATAATATCTATATGTAAGTGAATTAATGTCAAAAGTATCTACTCTTTTTGCACCATTTAAATATAAGTAAAAAAGAATATCTGATGATGATAAAACAGAATAAATTTCTTTGTTTTTAAAATCAACATGACGTACAATGCGATTTAAATCTTCTGTATTTCTTGAATAGATACTATTCCAATCACCATCAAGAGTACCATTCATAATTTTAGGTAATTTTAAGATATCCTCATTAATGTTTGTCATAATATCTCCTCTTTTGAATGGTATTATAATATATTAATAAATGTGTGTCAAACAAAAATAGTTATAATTTCCTGTTTGACATTATGATATTTGAAAAATTCTCTAAAACTAGAAAAATCATCAATTATTAAAAAAAGCATAATGCATTTAAAAAATTAATAAAAAAACATATACTATTTTTTCTATGAAAAAAGAGAATGCCTTAAGCATCCCCTGATGTTGTATCATCATCGTTTGGTTTTGTATCAGTAGTTGTTGACCCTTCATTTCCTTCGGTTGGTTCTCCCGGAATAGTAGGAGTTGTTGACTCTTCAGGAACAGTTGGTGTCTGTGGTGTTGGTTCCGTTGGTGTAGTAGGGTTTGGTGTAGTTTCATTCGGAGTAGTAGAACCCGTATTTGGTTTTGATGTAGAAGGTTTATTTTCATTCGTTTCATTTTCCTCATCAGGGTCTTCAGTCTCATCATCTTCATCTGGTTTTTTCGTATCATCAATTTTATTAACATAAATAGTAAAACTAGAAAATTGATTGGTTAAAGTACCTGCCGCAACACTTTGGTCTAAAATAATTCCTGGAATTTCATTCTCATCACTGCGATAGTCAATATTTACTGTCAAATGATTTTGACTTGCAAAGCTTTGAGCTTCACTCACTGAACTCCCTCGGAAATCAGGTAAAGTTCTTAATCGTTCTCCAGAATAAATTCCTTTTCCAATTACCTTTGATGATTGTTCATAATCTTCAGAATAATCATAACCAAAAGTTTTAATTGTTTCCACAGATAAAAGTCCTAAGTTTTCTTTCATAGCCTTGGTAATAGCATCCATACTACCTTGATAATAACCCAAACAACTATACCCATTAACATCTAAACTATAATAAGATAACTGAGTCTTTTGAATTGTAATAAATTCTTCACCACTTAAAGCATTTTTAAGCATTCCTTTAATAGCTTGATAAAAAGATAAAATTTGGGATGTTTTCATATTAGTCGCGATATTATTACTAACGGTATCTAAAAGATGTTCAAAATCAGACAAACTAGAAGAGTGTAACACTTTTTTGGCCACTGCTTCTAAAACTTGTTGTTGATGGCGATTACGAGCCACATCACTTTCTAAATAACCATGTCGATTACGAGCATAAGCAAGTGCTTGTTCACCATTTAAATGTTGCATTCCTGTATTCATACAAATCATATTTTGAAAATTTCGTAAAGAGTCTTGTTCACAAAGTCTACCTTCACCCCAACTTTGAATATAATAATTGTAATCCGGAGGTTCTACATCTACATCAATTCCTCCAATGCTTTCCACTAAATCGACAACTCCCCGGAAATTTACTTTAACAAAATAATCAATATCTAAATTTGTCATATGTTCAATTGTTTCAACAGTTGCCGCCGTTCCTAAAGCAGCAGAAGAATTAATTTTTCCATAACCTCTTCGACTACCACTAGAACTATAAATAGGTACATACATATCTCTTGGAATACTAAGCATAGTTGCAACTAATGTTTTTGGATTAAAAGTAACAACGATTAAAGTATCTCCATTAAAGGCAGCATTTACATCTAAGCCATTTTGACTTTCTGAATCTACTCCTAAAATTAACACGGTAAAAGGTTCTTTTAAACTCTTCGTAGTAGCTAAAATTTCACTTTCTTCATTTTTCATTTCTTTTGAATACTCTTTTACCACTTTAGTTTCACTAAGAATATTTTGATAAACATCATCGCCACCATATAAAACAGCATAATCTTTGGTAATAAAAATTGCATCTACTTCATGTTCATATAAAGCTTTTAATAATTCTAATGTTGAACTGCGATAATCAATTTCATTTGTAATATTTTCTTTTTTAATCCATTCATTAGGAAGAATATAACCAGTTCTATCTTCTTCATCTGTAACCATTCCAATAACACTTGACTGATTAAATTCCGTATCTTTAAGCGTTAAAATGACACTTGTATAAACACTGGTATCAGAAGCTTCAATTCCAGCAATTTTATGATAAAGTTTATCAATCACAAAAGCTGAAACACCAAACACAATACTAAAAAGAATCGCTAAAATACTAAGAAAAATAAACAATCCTTTTTTTCTTTGAGATATTTTTTTAAAACATACAATAAGATAAAAAATACCAAATATTCCAAAGAAGAATAAAACGACATAACGAATCACTGTTTCAATATCTTCTAAATAAAGTAAACTTCGAAAGAAAAAAATATAACTCACAATATATATAAGGAAAGTAATAAAATAAAAAATTTTATATCCTAAAGGGATTTCTTTCAAACACTTCCAAATCTTTTTCATAAAACAACCCTTTCTAATCAACTCATTTTCATTCTAATAAGAATTATATAATAAAACCAAAAAAATCTCAACATTTGGTTGCCATAAATGAAAAAAAATTATAAATTGGAACAAAAAAATCAAAAAAATATAATACTTGATAGTTTATTTACACTAAAAAATAGGGAAGCTTTAAAAATAGTTGTAAATTTGGTATAATATTGTCGAATAAAAGGAGGCATGGTATATGAAAATGAGCAAAAAACTAATGGCTTATGCCATGTCTTTTGGTGTCTTATTTTTGACTATTTTTAGTGGTCTTCCAATAAGCCATGCCGAAACTTATGGGTATTTAACTGGCGATGAAGTCCGTTTAAGAAAGAATCCAACAACAAATGAAGATAACGTATTAAGATATTTAGATAAAGGAGACTATGTCATTTTAGAAAATACAAATAAAGTAAGTGGAACTGGATGTGATGAAGGATGGTACAAAGTATCTTCAGGCAGTCTTACGGGATATGTTTGTTCAAAATATATTTCTTTAACTGATACATATGAAGCAACTTACCAAAGACCATGGACAAGTCCTAAAAAAGCCATTATGGGAGGAGCTGAGTTTATCGCCGATGGATACATTTCAGCAGGACAATTTACAAGTTATTTGAAAAAATTTAATGTAAACCCAAATGGACATTATGCTGTAAATAACCATCAATATATGGCAAACATTGAAGCCCCTTATAGTGAAGCAAAATCAACATATAATAGTTATAGAGATAACAATTTATTAAATTTACCATTTGAATTCACAATTCCAATTTTTGAAAATATGCCGGAAACAACCAAACATACAACAAAAGGAGTGAAAACAGGAGGTACATCTACCATAAAAGACACAGCATTTGAAAATAAATTAAATGAACAAGGATTTCCAGAAAGTTATAAAAAATGGTTAAGAGTTTTACATGAAAAATATTCTAATTGGAATTTCATTTCTTTAAAAACAGGACTAGACTTTAATTCAACAGTATCTACGCAGCAAAGAATTGGTTCAATAGAAAGAAGTAGTTGTGCGGCCTGTATCGATAGTAGCCGAGTAAATACCGAAGGAGACTGGTATATTGCCAATTTTGAAACAGTAGGATACTATTTAGACCCAAGAAATTTCTTAGATGAAATAGAAATATTTATGTTTGAAAATTTAAGTTATAATGAAATACAAACAGAATCAGTAGTCAAAAGTGTTCTTGCTTCTACATTTATGAGTGGGAATGACCCAATTGATAATGTACCATATTCAAGTATTTTTATGGAAGCTGGAAAAAAATTTAATGTAAGTCCAGTTTACTTAGCATCATTATCTAGACAGGAAGTAGGTGTAAAAGGTGGTACAGTAACAAATGGAGGCCGTTTTACCTACGAAGGTCAAACTTACGAAGGTTTTTATAATTTCTTTAACATTGGTGCTTATTCTAGTGCCTCTAATCCAGCTCTTGCCGGACTTGTATATGCCTCAGCAGGTTCTAGAAAAAATGGCGAAGGAATTTATGTCGGAAACATGACCAATTCTTCTGCATCAGAAACACAAAATCAAAATCAAAGTACAAATAATGTAACTTCAGTAAGTACGCATTTATCAAAAATGGGATTAAATAAAAAAGGAAGTTTTATAACGAACCTTTCATTAAATACAACTGCTGGAAATTTGAAATC
Organism: uncultured Bacilli bacterium; assembly: GCA_947594705.1. Classification (GTDB taxonomy): domain Bacteria; phylum Bacillota_I; class Bacilli_A; order RF39; family UBA660; genus Ventrenecus. Next base: position 12,770 of record CANQEG010000016.1, read on the forward strand.
TAAAACAAATGGGAGTGAACTAACATTCTATAAAGCAAATGGTTCTTTACTTGGGGATACCGAAATTGTTACAACTGGAACAAAAATAAAATTTAATCAAACAGGGGAAGAATATACGATTGTAATTTATGGAGATTTAAGTGGTGATGGCAAAATTAATTCAGCTGATTTACTAAAAATGCGTCAATATTTATTAGGACAAGTTTCCTTAAATGATGCTTATTTAGAAGCGGCAAGACTAGTAAATGTAAGCTCTAAAATTAATTCTGCCGATCTTCTTCGTTTACGTCAATATTTATTAAATCAAAAAAATATTAATCAAGCCTAGAAAGGAAAGTCAAAATGAAAAAAATTTATCAAGGAATTCTAACAATTGCATTTATTTTTCTCTTTATGTTAGAAGTACATGCAGCTCCTAGTACAAGTTTTTATACTTCCTCAAAATATGTAGAATCCGGTTCAAGTGTAACAGCAACTTTAAGACTCACAAACACTGCTGCTTGGAATGTTAAAATTTCTAGCTCAGGAGCAACAAGTGGCTGTACAACCTCTTTTGCAGATGCAACATCAAATGGACAAAATACAACAAAATATTTAACTGTAACTTGTCGTGCTACCTCAACAGGAACAATTTATTTTAGTGCGAGTGGAGACGCTACTAGTAGTGATGGTTCTACATCAAATATTAGTACCAGTGCCTCTGTAACTGTAACTGCACCTAGAGAAAAAGATTCTAATAACTATTTAAAGTCACTTTCTATAAAAGATTATCAAATTACACCTGAATTTAATAAAGAAACTTTAGAATATTCTGTAACTGTTCCAAACACAATTGAAAAAGTTACCTTGGAAGGAGAAGCAGAATCAAGATATGCTTCTATTACAGGTCTTGGAGAAGTAGAAGTATCAGAAGGAAAAAATGCGTTTGATATTAAAGTATTAAGTGAAACTGGCGTAGAAAGAATATATAAAATAGTGGTAAATGTCGAAGATGAAAATCCAATTGAAAAGAAAATCAAAGATAATACATATACAATTATGAAAAATGTCAAAACGATTGAACCACCTAAAACTTATACCGCGACATCTATAAAAATCGATAATTATGATATTCCTGCTTTTTATTCTGAAATTTCTAAATACACATTGGTAGGAGTAAGAGATAACAAAGGAGATAGTCATTTAGCCATTTATGATGAAAAAGAAAATACTTTCACTTTATATAATGAAACTACTTCCCAAGAAATATTTGTATTTGTAAAAGAACCAACAGAAGACTTAAAAGGATTTAAAAGAACTACAAAAACCATTAATGGTGAATCAAGAGAATGTTATGTATCTAATATTGATGAATCTATTATTGTAGTATATGCAATGAATATTGATACTGGTGAAAATAATTATTATTACTATGATGAAACAAATAATACTTATACTTTGTATCATGATGAAATAGAAACATCTTATGCCGAACAAATTGAAAAATATAAAATGGTGATTTTAATCTTTGGGGGAGCTTTAGTTTTATTCTTTTTAATTATTATTATCCTTATTTTTAAAAGACCAAAAAGAAAGAAAAAAATAGAAGAAATACAACCAGAAATAAAAGTGAAAGAAATAAAAAAAGAAGTAAAAGATGAAATATCATCGGAGAAAGAAAAAGAACCACAGGAAAAACCAAAAAAAGAAAAACATAAGAAAAAAGCAAAAGAAAAGAAAGAAAAAGAAACAAAAATAGAACCTAAAGTAGAAGAGAAAAAAGAAGAACCTAAGGAAGAAAAGAAACCTGAAGAAAAAAAGAATACCAAAAAATCTAAAGAGGAAGCCTTAGAACAAGTTAATAACGCTACTAAAATAATTGAAGATTATGAAAAAACAATTCAATTAAGTAAAGATGAATTAAAAAAGAAAAAAGAAGAATTAGAAAAAGAAGAAACCATGTATGATATTTTTGAAGATGAAAGAAAGCGTAAACGAAAATAAAGCTTTCTTTTTTTTCTTTTTAATAGATATAGTAATTGGTAAAAAAATTAAAGTTTGTTTTTTAAATAGAATCGTGATAAAATTTCCTTAAAGAGGTGAGTAAAATGAAAAAAATATTGGTGTTAATAATATGTAGCATACTAATTATTACAGGATGTAATAAAAAAACAGAAGACATAACTCCTCCAAGTAATCAAGATGCCGAAGAAAAAATAACTTATTCCTTAGAATTAAAAGGAGAAGAAACTATCACATTAGAATATAATGGAACTTATGAAGAACCCGGTTTTGTTGCGGTTTCTAGTGATGGAAAAGACTTAAATGATGAAGTAAAAGTAGAAAGCAATATAAAAAATGCTCCTGGAGAATATGAAGTAACATATACATTGCAAACTGAAGAAGAAACGCTTACCAAAACTCGCAAAGTCGTTGTCAAAGAAATGGAAATAACTGAAAATGCTCCTTTTGTTCCAGTATTAATGTATCACTACTTTTATGATGATGAAAATGGTGAAACAGGAGCAGATGGGAACTACTTAGCAAAAACGGATTTTATTGCTCAACTAGAGTACTTAAAACAAAATAACTATTACTTTCCAACTATGAAAGAATTAAGAGAATATGTTGATGGAAAAAGAAAATTACCAGAAAAAAGTATAATTTTAACAATGGATGATGGAGCAGAAAGCAACTATCGTATTGCGTATCCTCTTGCTGTTCAATATCAAATTCCGATCATTTGGTTTGTAGTAACCTCATGGACAGATCCAAATATGGAATATCAACAACAAATTATAAAGTCTGGTTATGTATCTATGGAAAGTCATACTCATGACATGCATAAAGCAGGATGCTCTGGTATGGGTCATGGTGGCTACTTTCAATGTGTAAGTAAGGAAGAAGGAATAAAAGATTTAACTACCTCAAAAGAAATGTTAAAAACAGCCACAACAGTTGCATACCCTTTTGGAGATTACAATGATAATACCAAAGAAATAGTAAAAGAAGCAGGGTATGAAATGGCCTTTACTACCGAATGGGGTGTAGTAAAACCAGGAATGGACCCTTACGCTCTTCCAAGAGTGCGAATTAGTGCTGGAAATTCTCTTCAAACATTTATCAATTCTATTACCTAAAAAATTAAGGAGACCAAAAATGAAAACTCATGAAATGCGTTTAAATGATATCTATTTTGACCAAATAAAATCTGGAAAAAAAGATATTGAATATCGTTTAAATGATGAAAAAAGAAAAAAGATAAAAATTGGCGATCACATCATTTTTTATAAAAGACCGGAAGAAAAAGAAACAATCACTGTAAAAGTAGTCGGACTAAAAACATATCATACATTATTAGAAATGTATCAAGATACATTTGATAGATTTTTAAAAGATACGTTTACTAGTCCTGAAGAAGTTGTAAAAGCTACAACCTATTATAGTGCCGAAGAAGTAGAAAAATATGGATGTTTAGCGATTTTTATTCAAAAAATAGAAAATGAAAAGTCTTTCTAAAAAAAGGCTTTTTCTTATTGTTAAAAATTGTAATTCTTTCTAAAAAATGATAAGATAAAAAAGAAAAGGATGAACAATATGAAAAAAGAAAAATGGTTAACTTATGTATTTTGTATGTTTCCCTTATTAGATTTTTTTACAGGAATGTCAATATGGGAACATTTTCCAAGCATTGGCGTAATATTAAGAGGAATCTTTTTATTAGGAATCATCTTATATTTAATAAAAATAGGAAAAGAAAAGAAAAATATTTGGCTTTTTTTAGCTATGATTTTTCTTTTTAGTACATTCTATATACTCTTACAACTTCAAAATGATAGGGCCATCTTTACCGAAGTATCTCATATTATGAAAGTCTTTTATTTTCCTATCTTAATAGTCTTTTTAAAAGAATATCAACAAGAGAAAATTACTGATGAAACCTTAACCAGAATTTTATTCTTTTACTTATTATTATATCTTCTACCATATCCTTTTGGGCTTGGACATAACATGAACGAAGTATATATAAATAAAGATTTATACTTATCTTACTTTAATATGGGAAATGAACTTGCCAATGTTATGATTTTATTAATTCCTATTTCACTATCATATCTTTTGAAAGAAAATAAAAGAAAAGAATTCATCAGTCTTATATTTTTAATATTAGCTATGCTATTATTATTAGGAACAAAGGCGATGTATTTAAGTATTGGTATACTTCTTCTTTTCTTCATCTTAACGGAGAAAAGAATTCAAGTATTCTTAAAACAAAATATCACAAAAATCATTTGTATCATTATCGTAACGTTAGGATTAGTAATCGTTTGGCTTCCACGCAGTGATTTTTATCAAAATATAAAAACAACCTTAGAATTTTATGAAATTCATTCTATACAAGATGCCTTAAGTTTAGAAAATATCGACCATTTAGTTTTTAGCAATCGTTTAAGTTCTCTTCAAAATATTGCTCAAATCTATCATCAAGAAAATATATTTACTAAATTATTTGGATTAGGGAGAACCAAAATATTACAACAAAAAGATATTGAAATGGATGTATTTGACATTTATTATAGTATTGGATTATTAGGCTTCATAGTTTATATATATTGCTTCTTGTTTAGTATTCAAAAAAATAAATATCATCTTCTTACTAAATTTTTATGTTGCTTTATGATACTGTTATCTACTATTACAGGACACGTGTTATTAAATCCTATGGTATCAACCTATTTAGCGGTTTTACTAAGTAGAAGTCAAAATGAACTTTCTTCTAATTTAGTTTCTAATCATAAATGAAAGAAAGAGAAAATTTAAAAGAACTTATTCTCAAAAGAAAAGAATTCATAAAAAGAAAAGCAAAAACCCATCGGGAAAGTATAGATTATTTAAAAAAAATTTGCTATAATGAAAAAGCAAAGAATAAAGGATGTGTATTTTATGTCATTAGCTACAATCTGGTCATTATTTACAAAAGTATTAGATATATGTATTGTTTGGGCATTATTTTATTTCATATTAAAAAATATTCGTAATAATGTCAAAATGGTTTTAATTGTCAAAGGAGTATTACTTGTTATATGTATAGAAATTTTAAGTAAAATTTTAAATTTATATACAGTTGGTCTTCTTCTTGAATATGTAGTAGAATGGGGACCACTTGCCATAATTGTAATATTTCAACCAGAAATTAGAAATATGTTAGAAAGCATTGGAAGAACTCAACTTTTAGGTCGTCATAAAGTATTAACTGGAGATGAACGGGAGAAAATGGTAAGTGAAATCATGAAAGCCATTGAATACTTAAAAAGAAACCGAATTGGTTCATTAATGGTAATTGAAAGAGATGTTTCCTTACAAGAATATATTGGGCGTGCAACTAAAATATATGCTGATATATCTAGTGAATTATTAAGTAATATTTTCTACCCTAATAGTCCTTTGCATGATGGAGGAGTAATATTACAAGGAGATAGGATTACTTGTGCTGGAGCTGTATTTAGAACAAGTATGAATCCAAGTCTTAGTAAAAAACTAGGAACTCGCCACCGTGCTGCTTTAGGAATCGCAGAAGAATCTGATGCTCTAGCATTAGTAGTATCTGAAGAAACCGGAAGAATTAGTATTGCTTGTGATGGAGAACTTCACTATAATTTAACGTTAGATGATTTTAGAATGATGTTAATGGATGAATTAAAACCAAAAACAGAAGTATTCTATGATTCAGATACGGAAATAGAAGAAAGCGAGGATAAAGATGAATAAGCTCGTGAAATTTTTAAAAAAATTATACCAAATATTAGATACCAAATTAATTACTCCTTTAAGTCGTGCTATTTATTTTCTATATGAAAAATTAAAAGATAATCCAATTCATGTGGAAAAATTTTTAAATCGCCCTTTAGTATTAGTATATATTTCTCTGGCTCTTGCCGTGATTGTCTTCTTGTTAGTTGACTCGCAAGTAATTACATTAGTTGAAACAGAAGCTGAAATTCTAGCAAATGAACCAGTAAATGTAATTTATAACAAAGAAAATTATGTTGTAGAAGGCTTAGTTGACCATGTAGACATAATCTTAACTGGAAGAAAGAGTGCTTTATACTTAGCCAAACAATTAGGGGAACATGAAGTCGTATTAGATTTATCAGATTATGAAGCGAGTGATACTCCAAGAAAAGTAGCATTAACTTATAATCAAACAGTAGATAACATTAGTTATAAACTTGACCCAGCTTATGTAACAGTGGTTATTAAAAAAATGGAAAGTGAAGAACATAATATTTCTTATGAATTATTAAATGAAAACAAATTGAATGAGAAATTTTCTGTTTCAAGCGTTTCCTTAGACCAAACGACAGTAATTGCTAAAGGTTCAAAAGATGCTTTAAATTCTATCGCAACAATCAAAGCTTTAATTGATTTAAGTGATAAAAAATTCACCGAAGCAATTACTTATGATTTAGATAACTTACCAATCGTTGCCTATGATAAAAATGGAAATGTGTTAGACAATGTTCGAATCGTTCCAACAACTATCAGTGGAAGCATATCACTAAGTACCTATAAAACGACTGTACCACTTGTAGTTTCTACAACGGGAGAATTAGTTGCTGGAAAATCTATTTCTTCAATTACAATAAATGGTAAAACCAATTACTCAGTAGATATTTATGGTGAAAAAGGAGAAATTGACAATGTCAAAAGCGTTCCTGTAACAATAGATATCAATGGCAAAGGTTCTGGAGGAGCATTAACGAGAGAAGTAAGCATTAAAAAACCAAATGGAGTACGTTCAATCAGTGAATCAGATGTAAAAGTTGTTGTAACGTTTGGTGATGAAAAACAAAAAACTTTAAATATCTCTAATATTCTCGCTGTGAACCTAGCAAGTGGCTTAACCGTAAATAGAACCGATGAAAATCCAATTTCTGTTCAAGTCAAAGGAGTTCAATCCGTAATTGATTCAGTAAATGAAGAAAATATTTCAGCGTATATTGATTTATCTAACTATGCTGCGGGAACCCATGAAGTGGAAATTCAAATTGAAAATACTGACCCACGTATCACGTATGTAGTAACAAGCAAAGTAAGTATTGTGATATCAGGAACATAAGGAAGTAGAAAACTACTTCTTTTTTAAAAAAGGAGGACATATATGTTAAAAGATTATGAAATTGCCAAACAAGCAAAGAAAAAAAAGATAATAGAAATCGGAAAAGAATTAAATTTATTAGAAGAAGAATTGGAATTATATGGAAATTATAAAGCGAAAATTAACAAATTGATTACAGAAAATCAAAAAAGTAAATTGATTTTAGTAACTAGTATGAATCCAACTCCTTATGGAGAAGGAAAAACAACTGTCGCGATCGGACTTCATGATGCTTTAAGAAAACTAGAAATTCCTTCTATGTTAACTCTTAGAGAGCCATCTTTAGGCCCAGTCTTTGGAATTAAAGGAGGCGCTACTGGAGGAGGGTATGCTCAAGTAGTACCTATGGAAGAAATTAACCTACATTTTACAGGAGATTTTCATGCCATCACAACTGCCAATAATTTAATATCTGCCATGATTGATAATTCGTTATATCAAGGAAATCCCCTTGATTTAGATAAAAATGAAATTTATTTTACTCGTGCCATGGACATGAATGACCGTTCCTTAAGAAATATTACCATTGGCAAAAACGAAAAAAATGAAATTGAACGAAATGAAAAATTTACCATCACAGCTGCTTCAGAAATAATGAGTACCCTTTGTATGGCAAATGATTTAGAGGACTTAAGAAATAGATTAGATAAAATTATCATTGGTAAAAATAAAAAAGGCGAATTTGTTTTTGTCAAAGAATTACATATTACAGGGTCTTTATTAGCATTATTAAAAGATGCTATGAAACCAAATTTAGTACAAACATTAGAAAATAATCCGGTGCTTATTCATGGAGGGCCATTTGCCAATATAGCTCCGGGATGTAACTCTATAAGTGCTTTAAAACTAGCAATGAATTTAGCCCCAATTGTCATAACAGAAGCAGGTTTTGGCTTCGACTTAGGAGGATACAAATTTTTAGATATAGTATCGCGAAATAATAATTTACTTGTTTCAGGAATTGTTTTAGTATTGACTTTAAAAGGAATCAAACATCATGCCAATAATGACCAATTAGATAATTTAGAACAAATAAGAGAAGGATTTGACAATGTAAGTGCTCATCTTGAAAATTTAATAAAATTAAATATACCATTTGTTGTTACTTTAAACAAATATGATACCGATACAGAAGAAGAAATACAATTATTAAGTGAATTGTTACTTGCTTTTGAGAAAGACTTAATTATTAATGAAGTATATCAAAAAGGAAGTGAAGGAGCAATAGAATTAGCTCAAGAAGTTCTTAAATTAGAAAATCAAAAAATGGAATATTTTTATTCTTTAGAATGTCCTTTAAAAGAAAAAATTGAAGCAGTTTGTGAAGAATTACTTCATACCAAAAATGTAACATATACTGACCTTGCTTTACAAAAAATAAAAGAAGCCGAAACCTTAGAACCTATGCCTATTTGTATTGCCAAAACTCAATATTCCATAAGTGATGACCCTAAAAAGCTTGGCGACCCAAGAGATTATACTATTACAGTAAAAGATATAAGAATATATAATGGTGCCGGATTTATTACCATATATCTTGGCAATATTATGACTATGCCAGGTTTATCAAAAGAACCAGCTGCCTTACAAATTGATGTAAAAGACAATAACATTATTAATATATATTAATGACTTTTTCATAAAAAAGTGACACTTTTAATATAATAGTAGACATATTAGATACACATTTGAAATATGTAATTTATAAAATTGCATACAATATAAAAAAACTAGTGATTCCCACTAAAACGGAAATTAGAGAGCCCACTCTAGTTTTTCGTTGAACAAAATGTTAATAAACTTATGTATGAGAAGTAAAATATTTTTACATAAAAGGATTGATTTAAGACTATGAAACTAGGAATTAAAACTATACAAAAACTTTTGGTGATATAGGCATTCCGTTGTTGTTATTGAGGACATAAAAATAAATATTGTGATAGAAAAAAGAAGATTAATTCATTATTCCTCTTCTTTTAAAGATTTAATTTCTTCTTTCGATAATCCAGTAATTGCCATTATCTCTTCAACAGAATACTTTTTTAGCATTGTCTTGGCAATTTCTTTTTTTTCATCATTTTTTCCTTCTTCATAAGCGGCTCTTTTTTGAAATTCTTCTTTATTATAGAATAAGATCTTATCATATTCT
>CANQEG010000017.1 GCA_947594705.1 uncultured Bacilli bacterium
CCCAAAGTTATACAAAAGAAAATACATATCCAATTTATTTTAAAGATGAAGCAGGAAATATAGAAGAACAAGAAATAAAAACAAATAAACTAGACCAAACACCACCAGAGATAAGTATAGAAGAAACAAGTGATAATGAAGGAGCAGTAGTAAATATCACGTTTAATGATCCAAAGTCAGGATTACAAGCCTATAAAATAGAAGATGAAGTAAGTAGAGTAGATATAGAAGAAGGATGGACTCCATTAGAAGAGGCAAATACACAAACAATACAATATCATTCCAATGTAAATAAACCGATACATATCACAGTAAAAGATAAATTAGAAAATGAAAGTGATAAAGATTATACAATCACCAAAGCAGATAGCAAAGGACCAGAAGTAGAATTAACAAATGATTTAACAACATGGGGAACAAAAGATACAATTCATATAAGTATAACAGACGATATCAGTGGAGTAAAAGAAATAGAAATACAAAAAGATGGAATACAAGTATATCATGAAGAATTACAAGACCCAATAAAAACATATACAAAAGATTATAATATAGAAGAAAATGGAATATATAAAGTTATTGCTAAAGATGCATTAGGAAATGTAAAAGAAGAGCCAAACGAAATAGAAATAAAATACATAGATAAAATAGCTCCGGTTATAACAAGTGTAACTAATAGTGCAGGAACTAATTGGGCAAATAAAGCAGTAACCATAACAATAAATGTAACTGAACAAGAAAGTGGAATAAAAAGGTGTGAATACAAAATAGGAAGTGGAGCTTACGCAAATGCAAATGTAACAAGTAGTAATGGGGTATATACCTTTAGTTATGACGTAGCTCAAAATAATGCTACTATGACTGTAAGATGTTATGATAATATAGAACATGTAAGCAACGAGAAAACTATTGCTATAAAAATAGATAAAAGTTCTCCTACTATAGGAAGTGCAAGTTTAACGGCAAATGGAACAACTTTAATAGCGACAGCAACTAATGTAACAGATACAGGAGGAAGTGCAGTAAATGGAAGTGGTTATACTTTTATATTTAAAGAAGGTAGTACAGCAAAAGGAACATTTACTTCACAAACTAATGTGTATAATAGATTTGTAGGAACAAGAGGAAGTACATATACTGTTACTATAACAGCAACAGATGGTGCAGGAAATACAAGTGCAGCAAAATCAGCCTCATATCAAATCCCAAAATTAGCATCCGATACGTTAAAAAGTATTACTCCAGTTTCTAGTGGAACAGGAATATATAAAGTAGGAAATGAACTAAGATATGCAGGTCAAAATCCAAATAATTATGTAACATTTAATAATGAAACGTGGAGAATTATAGGGCTTGTAGATACTCCACTTGGACAAAGAATTAAAATTATTAGAAAAGACGTTTTAAATGAAAGTATGGATTGGAACAAATCTGGTGGAGAACTTTATGAAAAATCATCAATAATTACAACCTTAAATGATTTGTATCTTAATAAAAAAAGTGGTTCTTGCTATAAAAGTGGAAAACAAAAGACCTGTGATTTTAGTAGTACTGGAATAAATGAAACAGCAAGAGAACAAATAGAAAGTATTGGATGGTATTATGGTTCAATTACTTATGAACATACTGCATCTGAAACTTTGTCACTTGAAAAATCAGTTGTTTCTTCTAATTTAAAAGTAGGGCTTCCTGCATTTTCTGATTATGGCTACGCTGTAGGTGGAACAGTAAGAAATACATGTTTAAATAAAAAAATTGGTTTTTATGATGAAAGTAACTGTTATAGTAATGATTGGTTAGCTGCAAGTAGTGGATGTGAGTGGACTGTAAGTCTTAGTGTAGACTACTATTATCGTAATGTTGTTTTTTGTAATGATGGTGGTGGTGGAAATACTTCCACAAGTAATAATTTAAATTTTAGACCAGTAGTTTATTTAAAATCATCAGTAGCAATGTCTGGTCAAGGAACTTCTGGATCTCCTTTTATCTTATCTTAATAAAAAAATCTTGCATTTTTGTCTATCATTGATTAGAATAGATAAGTATTAAAGGGGGATGCATGATGTTAGAAAGAAATTTAGAAATTGAACAACAATTAGCAAATGAATTTGTAAAAATAAATCTTTATTTAAATAATGTTTCTTCTAATGAAAGAAAAGAAAATAAGTTAAATACACTTCCTTACTTTTTTGCTACTGAAACTGAAATGTTAAATTTAAAGGAATTAAGTGATTTAGATTTAAAAGTAGATATACTTAGATTAAATCAAGTCATAGATGACTATTCTTTTTTAACTTATGGATTTTTAGACGATTATGTATTACAATCTCAAATTAGATTGTATGCAAATTATGAAAATGAATGGGCAAGAAGAATAAAAGAAAATCTTTCTCTTATAAATAGTGATAGAGTTTTATTAATATATTATAGTATTATATATCGAAATCGTTTATTTCATTTAATTATTAAAAATATTGAAAATTATGGATCAATAAAACCTTTTTTTGCAGGTAATTATTTATATCTTGTTTATACTTTTCCTACTAATACATTAGAAGTAGAGAATATTCTTCAAAAGAATACTTTAAAAACAATTGTTCCTTCTTTAGAAGAATATCAAAAGGAAGAAAGTAAAATGGTTTTGGAAGATTTTGAATTAATTCTTGAAAATATCGATGCTTTTTCTTTGGAAAATAGTTCTCACTATTACTATATTTTAACTTATGTTTCAATGTTAAGAATATATTTTACACCAAAGCAAATAAATGATACAATAAATAAGATAATTAAATCAGAAGAAAAGAAAGAAATTTTAATGCAAAATATGAATAGATTTCCTAATTTTTCTGTTGTTGTGAAAGAAGGAATGTTCGATGAATTATCCGAACTTAAAAGAAGCCAAAAAAAGAAGCAATAAAAAAGCAGAATATAAAATAAATGACTATTCTTTTTCTAATAAAATGATGGGAAAAAAATATTTTTTAAGAACTTATGGATGTCAAATGAATGAGCATGATAGTGAAGAAATGAAAGGAATTCTAGAGTTTTTAGGAATGACTGAGACGGATGAATTAGAAAATAGTGATGTGATTCTTTTAAATACTTGTGCAATTAGAGAAAATGCTCATGAAAAAGTTTTTGGGTATTTAGGAAGAATCAAACATTTAAAAAAAGAAAAACCAGATATAATCGTGGGTATTGGGGGATGTATGAGTCAAGAAGAGAATATTGTAAATGAAATTACTAAAAGACATCCTTATGTAAATTTTGTTTTTGGAACACATAATATTCATGAATTAGGTAGTTTAATACTAGAATCACAAAAGAATAAACAAGATATTGAAGTGTATAGTATGGAAGGCGATGTATATGAAGGAATTTCTTATAAAAGAGATTCTTCTATAACTGCTTGGGTAAATATTATTTATGGTTGTGATAAATTTTGTACATATTGTATCGTTCCTTATACCAGAGGAAGCGAACGAAGTAGAAAAAAAGAAGAAATTGTAAAAGAAGTAAATGAATTAAAAAGCAAAGGCTATATGGAAGTAACATTACTTGGTCAAAATGTGAATGCCTATGGCCATGATTTTCATGATGGAACAGAGTTTTCAGATTTATTAGAGGAAGTAGCGAAAACAAATATTCCAAGAATTCGCTTTGTAACTAGTCACCCATGGAATTTTACAGATAAAATGATTGATGTAATTGCCAAATATGATAATATTATGCCTTATATTCATTTACCTATTCAAAGTGGTTCAGATCGTATATTAAAACTTATGGGAAGACGATATACTAAGGAAGAATATTTAGAGTTGTTTCATAAAATGAAAGAAAAAATTCCAAATGTTTCTATTACAACAGATATAATTGTAGGTTTTCCAGGTGAAACAGAAGAAGACTTTTTAGAAACATTAGATGTTGTAGAAAAGTGCAAGTTTGATGGAGCATTTACATTTATTTTTAGTCCTCGAGAAGGAACTCCTGCTGCCAAAATGAAAGATGATACACCATTAGAAGAAAAAGAAAGTAGACTTGCGCGTTTAAATGAAAGAGTAAATTACTATTCCAAAATGAATAATGAAAAATTATTAGAAAAAGTTGTACATGTTTTAATACTTGGAAAAAGTGAAAAAGATGAAAGTAAGGTTTATGGGTATACAGATACTATGAAACTTGTCAATGTTTCAGCAAGTAAAGATACGATTGGTAAAATTATTGATGTAAAAATAACAGATGCCAAAAGTTTTAGTTTAGATGGAACAGCAATAGAATAAAAATATATTGTAAGAAATATAAAAAAATAGTAAAATAAGAATAGAAAAAATAAAGGAGGCCTTCAAAAGATGAAAAAAACTTCTGGGGGGGGGTATTTAAGCTCTCAAAAAAATATTTATTTTTAGTCATTCTTATTTTATTTTTGTTTATAAGTAGTTTTTCTTATGCTTATTGGAAATATAGTGATACCCAAGATTTAGTAAATGTTGTAGGAACAAAATGTTTACAACTAACCATGCATAATGAAACAAGTGGAATTACTATCACAGATGCTGTCCCAAAAAGTGATGAAAAAGGAAAATCCCAAGATGGTTATACCTTTACAATAAAAAATACCTGTAATACTATAGCTTATTATCAAATAAACTTGGAAGAAATAGAAGAATCAAAACGATTAGAAGATAATTATATTAAAGTAAGTTTAAATGAAAGTGAAGGGAAGTTATTAAGTAAATATGAAGAAGTAAATCCAACTATCAAAGAAGAAAATTTTACAAGTGATAAGTCACATAAATTAACAAGTGATAGATTAAATCCAAATGAAGAGAAAGAATATATCTTAAAACTATGGATGGATGAAGAGACACCAGCAATAGAAGAAGTAATGAATGCCACATTTGAAAGTAAAGTAAGTATCATAGCTGTAAGTAAAGAAGAGGAAGAGTTAAAAAATACAATAACAATCAGTTATACAGAACCAGAGTATTATAGTAAAGAGATAGAAGAAGTAGAAATCCATGCAACAAGTGAAACTTATAATTTAATAGAATACTCAACAGATAATAAAGTATGGAATTCATTAGAAAAAGAAGGAACAGAAGAAACAATCACCCAAAGTTATACAAAAGAAAATACATATCCAATTTATTTTAAAGATGAAGCAGGAAATATCGAAGAACAAGAAATAGAAACAAATAAACTAGACCAAACAGGACCAGAGATAAGTATAGAAGAAACAAGTGATAATGAAGGAGCAGTAGTAAATATCACATTTAAAGATCCAAAGTCAGGATTACAAGCCTATAAAATAGAAGATGAAGTAAGTAGAGTAGATATAGAAGAAGGATGGAAAGAACTAACAGATAAAGAACAAATAGTTACATATAAATCATCTGTAAATAAACCAATCCATATCACAGTAAAAGATAAATTAGAAAATGAAAATACGAAAGATTATGATATAATAAAAGCAGATACGAAAGGTCCAGAAATAGTTTTAACAAATGAATTAAAAGAAACATGGGGAACAAAGGATACAATACATATAAGTGCAACAGATGATATAAGTGGTGTAAAAGAAATAGAAATACAAAAAGATGGAACACAAGTATATACAAATACATTAGAAGAGCCAACTAAAGAATATAAAAAAGATTATGAAGTAGAAGAAAATGGAACATATAAAGTGATTATTAAAGATGCATTAGGAAATACAAGTGAAGAAGAAATTACGACAGATAAAATAGATGTAACACCAGGAACAGCTTCATTTGCTATAGATAGTCAAACAGTAGGAGAAAATAATTGGAAAAAAGCATTAACAATAAAAGTAACAACTACTGATAGTGAAAGTGGTATAACAAGTGCAAAATATTGTGTTGGAACAAGTAATTGTGAACCAAATAATACAGCAAGTATAAGTAATGGAAGTTTTAATGTAACATTTAGTAATAATGCATCTGCACAAAAAGTATGTGTAACGGTAACCAATGGAGCAAATGTAACAAGTGATTTAATATGTGATAGTACAACATATAAAGTAGATGGAGCATTGCCAACAATAGAAAGTGTAACAGGTGTTTTAAGTGGAACAAGTATTAATTTTACAGCAAATAATGTAGCAGATACAGGAGGAAGTGGTTTAAAAACAACTAATGGATATTCATTTCAAATTAAAGAAGGAACAGCTGCAAAGACAACAGTAACATCAAATACAAATATATATAATTATACAGGAGGAACAAGAGGGAAAAGTTATACAGCAACAGTAACAGTAACTGATAATGCAGGAAACCCATCAGCAGCAACAACAAGTAACAGTGTAACAATTCCAATTGAAAAATTAGAAGACATTGCAACAACAACAAGTGGAGATGGTTTATACAGTGTACCTCATAGTGTATCAGGAACAACAAATGATACAGAGTTTAATAAAACAGAATTAAGATATGCAGGAAAAGATCCGTCCAATTATGTAACATTTAATAATGAAGCAGCAGGATGGCGAATTATCGGACTAGTCAATACCCCACAAGGGCAACGAATCAAATTAATAAAAAAAGCATATTACAACACAAGTATAGCATGGCATAGCAATTCTACAAATGATTGGAGCAAGTCTAGTTTACAATCTACATTAAATACCACATATTATAATGAAATGACTTCAGATGCAAGAAATATGATTGATGCAAGTGTTACATGGAATTTAGGAGGAAGTAGTACTTATAAAGATGTAACAACAGCAACATTTTATACAAGTGAAAGAGGAACAGCAACAATATATACTGAAAGACCAACAACATGGACTGGAAAAATAGGTTTAATGTACCCTTCAGATTATGGATGGGCAACAAGTGGAGGAAATACAACAAATAGGGATGCTTGCTTAAATAAAGAACTATATAACTGGGAATCCTCAAGTGTAAGTGATTGCAAAAATAATGATTGGTTGTATGATAGTAGTAAATATCAATGGACCCTAACCTGGCGCTCAGTTGATTCCGGTAATGTGTTTCGTGTGTGCCACGATGGCAGTGTATCCATCGGCCAGGCCAGAAACAACTGTGGTGCGCGTCCCGCTGTATATCTTAAAAATACAGTCAAAATTTCGGGAGGAAGTGGAACAGCTTCGAATCCTTACACTCTTAGTTTATAAAAAAAGCTAGTTTAAAATGCAAACTAACTTTTTCTTTTGGGTAATAGAAATAAAAGAAGTAAAAATGCTATTTCAAATATACCTAATATAATGGGAATAATGTGATATAAAAATAATCCTTCTTGATAATAAATATTACTAAGTATAGACCAGCCATATAATAAAATTAAAATAATGGCAAACATAATATTTTTCCCTTTTTTTGGAAGTGTTTCCTTTATATTATTTCCACAAATAGAAAGAGTAATAAAAGAATCAAATAACCAAGAAATCGCAACAATATTTTCTACTTTTTCGATAAAGTTAAAAATTCTTATTTTTTTCATTGTCATATATTCAGGGTAACGATAAATTTGCATTAAATTTGGACCTAATACACCGATAATAAAAATACATAAAATTAAAATACTGAAACAAGAAATCATATATTTTAAAACAAAATGATTTTCTTCGGCTTGGGTATTTAAAAGTAAGAAGAATGGTGCCGTTGAGTAACATGCAAAGAAAATGGTTCCTTCTATTAAGGAAAGAGGAGAAGTTGTTAAAATGGGTTTAAAATAATCTATTTCAAAATTTTGCGTTAAACCAAATATACCAAAAAGAAATAAAAATAACGCGATTGGAAGAAGACTTTCTGCTACTTTGGCAATCCCAAGATAACTATTTTTACATACTCTATAAATAATAAAAGGAATTGGTAAGGAAATAAAAAATACAGGTGATTTAATTAAGAAAAAACTAGAGGCAAAGGTTTGAAAAATAAATACAATTTGGGTATAAACAAACAGATTAAAAAGAAAAAATACACCAATAAAGACCCATTTCCAAAGTGACTTTTGCTGAGAAGTAGAACCATTCATTTTTTCTTTTCCTTTTTGAAAAAGCCAAATGATAATAGAACCTAATACTGTTCCTAAAATTGCTACGAACCAAGCATCTTTATTTACCATTTTAGAAAGTAAAGAAAAACCAAAACCTAAGAAGAAAGCTCTTCCTAAAAAATAAGAAAGAGAAAATATTTTTCTTTTATTCATTATTTTTCACCCCAAATACTAAACCATTTTTATTGATATCGACCATAATTTCATAAGATATAGGAAGAGTATACCAATTGGTTAGTTCCTTTCTTGTTTGTTTATAAATTGTATCATTGATTTTTAAAATATCCGTTTGATAAGTTTGTAATTTACTAAATAATTGTTTATATTCTTTTTCTATTTCTGTTTTGGCTTTTTCTTCTAATATCGCATAATTTTTCGTTTCTCTAAAATCATAATGACAATCATCTTCAATGATATTAGCTTCCAAATTACTTTGTATGAAAAGGGTTTGTTCTTTTAAAGAAATATTTGTATGAGTATTATCATAGAAATCTAAAGTAGTATATTTGCTAGAATTAGTATTGCAAGGAATTTTAATATGTTTATGATAAGAAGTATTATTAAGGACATTTAGAGTACTTGCTTCTGTTTCATTTAAAGTTGTTTTTAATGTACTTTTTTGAAAAGCTCCAATCCCTAAAAGAAGAATTGTATCATTTTCTTTGGTAATTGTATTTAAAAGAGCATCTTTTCTAGGATCTAATATTTGATCCATAAAAGTTTCATAATCTTGATTTATAGCGATATTTTCTGTACCTTTATTCATTTCAATCATATTTCGAATGGCTTCAGAACACACAGGGTTTTCTGTAGTGGTCGTTTGTAAAATTTCTTTGGCATCCATATTTACAGCAATGAGAGGAATAAAAATATTTCTAATATTGGGATTTCGAATGAAATAATCTAATACCCCATCTAAATAGTGTTTCGAAACTTCTTCACTAAAAATCACAACTTTTAAATGGGAAAAATAAGCTTCTTTACTTACTTTAAAATTAGCATTTAAAAAGGCTTCTTCAATCGTTGTTCCCATACCTTCTACATAATACGTTTTACTTTTACTTTCTTCTTCTTTTCCTTCGCCTTTTTTACTATTTAATATTTCATACATAATATCATATTGATTTTCTTTATAATCAATAGAGATACCAGATATAATTGCTAAGTTATTTAATTCTTGATAGTCATAACATCCGGTAAATAAAGAGATAAAACAAATTAGAATTAGTATTTTTTTCATAACGTATTCTCCTTTTGTTTTCGTTTATTTTTCGTTGTTAACATCTTACTTCGATAAATATCTTTCCATGCTTTTGTTTTTAAAGAACCTTTCATGAGATATACTTTATCAAATGGCGCAAAAGGGTAAAAGTAAGGTTTTCCTAAAGACTTAATCTCCGTAATATGAATTAGGAAATATAAAAAAGCAATGACCATTCCATATAACCCAAATAAAGCAGCGAATAAAATAAAGACAAGCCTTGTATATCTTATGGCATCTACGAGTTCTTGTTCTGTAAATAAAAGAGAAGTAATAAAAGTAAAAGCTACGACAATAATCATAATGGGACTAACAAATCCTGCATTCACGGCTGCTTCTCCTAAAATTAAAGCTCCTAAAATAGAAATAGCACTTCCATAGGAATTAGGAAAACGAATATCACTTTCTCGTAAAATTTCATACGTAAATAACATCAAAAGAGCTTCTATAATGGCGGGAAAAGGAACATTATCTCGTTGCATAGCAAAGTTAATTAAAAGAGAAGTAGGGATTGTTTCAGGATTATAATTAATAAGTGCAATATAAAGAGCTGGAGCCATAATAGAAATAAAAAAACAAAGTAATCTTAATATTTTAAGTAAATTAATATTACTACTTTTACTATAATTATCAGAAATAGGATTAATAAAATCCGTAAAAAAAGCTGGTAAAATTAAAGCAAATGGAGTAGTATCAATTAAAATTGCAATTTTTCCTTCCATTAAAGAATTTGCTACATGATCGGGTCTTTCCGTTCTTATCACAGTTGGAAAATGTGTACTATTTTCTTTACTTAAATATTCTGTTAATGTTGCCGAATCTAAAATTCCATCGATATCAATTTTTTTCAGCTCTTCCATAACCGTATTTACCATATCATCTTCTGTAATATCTTCAAAATATAAGATATTGCAAGCAGTTGTTGTTTTTCTTCCTAAAACTACCGCTTTGGATTTTAAAGTTTTTGATTTAATTCTTCTTTTTACTAAACCTAAATTAATTTGAATATTTTCGGTAAAAGCATCTTTGGGACCAAATACAGCTTGTTCGGTCATTGGTTCTGGAATGGAACGATTAATATTTGCTTTGGTTTCTAAAGCGAGAATTTCATTATTATGAATGACAATGGTAAATCCATTTGTAATGTAATATTCTATTTTATCAGCATCATCGATTATAACTGTATTAGGAGCTGGAATGGCACTGGCTAAATCTTTTAATTTTATTTCTTTATGAGAAGCAATCATCGTAATATGTTTTAAAACATAATCATTTACTTTATCACTTCCCGTAACACTTTCTAAATATAATATATAAATGGTATCATGAAATCCAATTTGAATCGGTTTGATAATAAAATCTACACTATTGGAAAATTCGTTTTTCATTCTTTCGACAATTTTGTTTTTCATTGTTTTCACCATTTTTAGTATGACAGAATTGATAAATAATATACTTTTTTTAAAAAATGTCAAAATTTGTCAGAAAATGTGTAAAGTGTGTAAAATTCCTCTTTATTTCTTAAAAGAGGATGTTATAATGAGCTTAAGTAGGTGGTAGTGTGAAAAAAATGTTATTTGGAGTACTGATTTTTATTGTATCATTATGTTTTTTTGGAGAGGCTCATGCTTTAGAAGTGTATTCAGCAGAATACAATACGTATTATCAAAGGAGTCAACATACATATGCTTGGCATGATTTAGAAGATACACATTGGTCAAGATTTGCTCCAGCAATTTATATTATGTATAAGGATTATGAAGATGCAAGTAAACAGGAAGATTGGGATTTTAGTGATAAATACGAATACCCTTGGTCTACAAGTGAAGATACCTATTTCTTAGCATTTTGTGCTGATTTAATTTATGATTTCTGGCCAGTTAAAAAATATGAAATGATGCCAATTGGTTCTTCTACGTTTTTGAAAGAAGAAATTAAGAAAAACTTAAGTGGAATTGTAAAACATTCTTATCCTTTTGTACCAATTGAAGATATGATTGAAGAACTTTTAGAAGCAGGTGTTTTAGTAGAAACCGAAAATAAAGATGGTGAAACTATTTATACCGCCGTAAAAAATGCAGAAGAAGTCGAGGATTTAGAATATACGATTGATAAAGATGAACTATTATCCGCAGTTCAAATGGCAATTTATTATTTTACCGATCGTGATAAAGTAGATAAAGTATATGACCAAACAGCTCTTTTATCTACTAACTTCCATGTCATTGATCGAAGTCGTGTGTATGAACAAGAAGGTACTTATGAAGCTGTTAAAAATAATATTGAAGCTGTTTACAATTATTTAATCACACTAGAAGAAGACTATACGGAACCTCTTGCCATTAAAAGTGTTGTAAAAAATGATAATAATGATTTAGTTGTTACTTTAAATCATGTTCCTGCCCATACAGATAAGCTTGAAATTGTCTTAAAAGAAGAAGATACTGTTTTATTGCAAAAGAAAGTAACGGAATTAAGACAAGATGAATTAGGACGTATCATCGTTCCAATTGGAGAATTGAATCTAACCAAATATCAACTTGTGTTACAAGGAACTATGTTATTAGAAAATGAAGTAGTTGCTTTTGAAGCTGAAAAAGGACCTGATGAAAGTCAAACTTTAATAGGAAGAACAAACATTGAAATACCCGTTTCAGCTGTTTATGAAGATGAAATCAGAACGGTTCATGGTAGTGATATTTTAGTTAAGAAAATTGCCGACAAAGAAATTGTTGGTTTTGGAGAAACTTTTACATATACCATTTTGGTGAAAAATTTAAGTGGTGTCCAATTAGATGATATAGTGATTCATGATGAACTTCATCCATATTTTGACCTTATTGAAACAGATGGAGTTGTGAATGACCGAGATATCAGTTGGAATGTTTCTTTAGCACCAAATGAAGAAAAAAGTTTAAAAGTTTTGGTAAAAGTTCAAGAAGATGTTGAAGAACTAGAAGTAAGAAATGTGATTCGAGTAAATTTATATGATATGCCTCAAGAGCAATCAGTAACTGTTTCTATTTTAGAAAATCCTGAAACAGGAACATCCTTAATCTATGTAGGAATTGGTTTAGGATTAGGAATCATGGGATTTATCTTATATTCTTATAAGAAAAATAAATTATATCGTTTAAGATAAAAAAAGAAAATTCTTCTTTTTTTTCTTTTGGTTAGGTGAAATTTATGAATGTAAAAATAGAAAAATTAGATTATGAAGGTCGAGGAATTGTCCATATTGATGGGTTGGTAACCTTTATTCCTCATGCATTACCAAATGAAGAAGGAATCATTGAAATTAGTAAGAAAGAAAAACATTATCAAATAGGAAAATGGGTGAAAATTACGAAAAAATCGCCAAAAAGAATTGGTTCTTTCTGTCCTTATTCTTCCTATTGTGGAGGATGTGCTTATTCTTTTGTATCTTATCAAGATAGTTTAGAATTTAAAACGAAAATGGTGAAAGAACTTTTAGAACGACAAAAACTTTCTTATCAAAATTTTGCTAGTTGTCCTTCTAGACCCATATTAGGGTATCGTAATAAAGTAAGTTTAAAAGTTGAAAATCATACATTTGGGTATTATGAAGAAGAAACACATCACTTTATTCCCATCCAAAAGTGTATGCTGTTACATCCTAAAATTAATGAACTTTTAGCAGATTTTTCTTTCTTTGCTTTTGAAAAAGGAACCCTTATGATTCGTATCAATGAAAAAGAAGAACTTTTTTTACAAATAGAAACCAAAGAAACTGTAAAAATACAAGAAAAACTGGTATTAAAACATAAAATAAAAGGAATTGTTTTAAATGGCAAATGTGTATATGGTTCTTATTATCTTACTATGAATCAAAATGGATTTTCATATTTTGTTTCACCAAAATCCTTTTTTCAAGTGAATCCTTATATTTCTAAAGAATTAGTAAAAGAAGTATTACAAATTATTCAAAAAGAAGATATTGTATTTGATTTATATTGTGGATGTGGTTTCTTTACGTTTCCTATTTCATTAAAAGCTTCTTTTGTTATTGGCATAGAAGAAGTTGCCTCTTCTATCTTAGGAGCAGAGAAAATAAAACAAGAAAAGAAACTTCAAAATGTTCGTTTTCATGTGGGAAAAGTAGAAAAAATTTTAGAACAAATTCCAGAAAAACCAACATTCATCTTAGTTGACCCACCTCGAAGTGGCCTAAAAAAGAAGGTTATTGAAGAAATAATTAAAAGAAAACCAAATCATCTTCTTTATATTTCTTGTAATCCAAAAACTTTAGTAAGAGATTTAAAGGAATTTTCAGATTTTTACCAAATTCAAATGGTGAAGTGTTTCGATATGTTTTGCTATACCAAGCATATTGAATGTATGTGTCTTTTAACTTACAAATAAATAGGAATAAAAAAAGAAAAGTTCAGAGTAAATTTTTCTTTTTTAATATAAGAATTAAAATAATTGTAATAAGTAATGAAGCAAGAACAACGAGTAAAAAGGAATACGGATTTTTTCCAAATTCTCCTAAATATACATTCATTCCCAAAAAGGAAGAAATCATTGTAGGAATAGAAATTACTAAAGTAATGGAAGTTAAAAATTTCATAATATCATTTAAATTATTAGAAATAATAGAACTATAAGTATCCATTGTATTTTCTAATATTTCTCGGTAAATATTTGCCATTTCTATAGCCTGTTTTATTTCAATTTGAACATCATGTAATAAATCACTTTCTGCTGAATTTAATTTGGTATTATTTTCAATTTTTTCTAAAATCATGCGATTTCCTTGTAAGGATGTAGTAAAATAAAGTAAAGTTTTTTGCAAAGATAACATTTTTTCTAAATCTTTATTGGTAGCTTTTTTTAAAGTTCGTTCTTTTTGAATAATTTCATCTTGAATCTCATTTAAATATTTTAAAAAATATTCTACACTTTTACTAATGAAATGAATACTAAATAATTTTGAATTTTGATAAGTAACTTTGGGAAAGATTTTTGAAAGTTCTTCTCTAAAAATCACATCATCCATTGATGCTGTAATAATTCCATTTTTTAAAAAATATAAACCAAAAGGATGGGAACGATATTTTTTAGTAGATTCAGTAACAAAAGGAACATGAATGATATAACAAACATAATTTTTTCCTTTTTCTACATGAGGAAGTTCCGATTTATCTAAAGCTTTTTTTAAATCACTTTCTTCAATTTGAAAAAGTTCTACCATTTCTTTTACTTCTTCTTCTGTAGGTTCTAAAAGGTCAATCCAAAAATCTTTTTTGAAATCGTTCTTTTTTTTCATCGTTTCAATATCATAAATTGTTTTCATGTTTTACACCTCTATTCTTTATTATTTTATCACTAAAAGGTATATTTGAAAAATCTTTTTTTAAGAAAAAAATTATGATAGAATGAAGAAAATAGGAATAGTGATAGAATGAAAAAGGGATTTACTTTGGTAGAACTAATGGTAGTAATCATTATTTTAGCTGTATTAACATTAATGGCAATTCCCGTATATACAGGAATAGAAAAAAATGTAAATAATAGTTTGTATGAAGGAAAAATAAAAGAAGTAATGTCAAAAGCAGAAAATTATGCCGAAGAAAGTGGAAAAGTTGTTTTTGATGTAAAAACATTGATAGAAGAGGGAAAACTTACACCTGATAACGAACTAGGGAGTTTTGTCGATCCAAGAAGTAAAAGAGATATGTCTTGTGATGTAATCAATATTAAATATGAAAATGGAATATATCAATCTAAAGTAACAGAAAGTGAAGTTTGTTATGAAAAAAGTGATTTAGAAAATTTATATGGAATATTTGAATTAATTATAGAGAATAAAGAAGGAAAAGAAATAGGAGAAAAAACAGAATGGTTAAAAGAAAAAGAAGTATATGTCACATATAAAATGAAAGAAGGATATGAAAATTACGAAAAAAATATCAAAAAAATAAGATGGATTGGAGAAGAAGAAAGTAGTGAAAAAAGAAAGAAAGTAGAGACAACAAGTGTAAAAAGTGTAAAAATAGAACTTGAGATGGAAATCCAAATCGATAAAGTGGATATTACGGCAAGGAATAGTAAAGAAATCAAATTAGATATAGAAAGGCCAGAAGTAAAAGAAGAAAGTGTCAAATTAAGAAATGAAATCAATACGAGTGGAAATAGAAGAGTAGAATTTGAAATTAGTGATGGATTTGGAAGTGGCATGAAAGAATATAAAATAAGTGAAAGTATTAGTTGTAGTGGAGGAAACTTTAAAAGTGCAAGTGATGGAATACAAATAGAATATTTAGAAGAAGGAACCTATTATATCTGTGTAAGAGATAAAGTAGGAAATGAAAATAGTGATGAAAATAAAGAAAAAACTAAAATAAAAGTCGATAATGTAGATAAAGAAGGACCAGTCATAGAAAGTTTCAAAATTTATCCAAAGAAAAATTATCAAAGTTTAGAAACAGTATTAGAAATAATGGCTAAAGATAATTATGGAGAAGAAAATTTAAAAATGTGTATCTCTAATGAAGAATATTTAAAATGCAATTGGGAAAAATATGAAAAAAATAAAGAATGGAAATTAAGTGGAGCATTAGATGGAAGAAAAAGAACTGTACATATTAGTATAATGGATGAATCTGGAAATATGGATGAAACGAGTGCTGAGTATACAGTATATGAAGAATGTAGCATAAAAGAAAAAGAAATTACAAGTGATTGGACAAGTTGTACTGTTGCATGTCAAAATAAAAAGCAAACCAGAACCTATCAAATGAAAGACAAAAATACTAACAAAATATGTCCAAATACAACAGGAACAGAAGAAAGAAAAACAGTAAGTATCAGTGCAAGCGGAAATAAAAATAGTAGTGGATGGTATCAAACCCTTAGTATGAGTATTACAAATCCTACCGGTACAACTAGTAGTAAATATTGCATTACCACAGGAAGTAGTTGTACTCCAAATACAAAAGTAAACAATAATAAAGTAACATTAGGAAGTAATGCAAGTGGTCAAAAAGTATGTGTAAGTCCAACAGGAGAAAATGTATCTCCATGTAGTTGTTGTACAGATTCCTATAAAGTAGATACAATAGATCCAACTGTAAAAATAACGGCTATTGGAAAAAAACAATCAATTGAAATTAAAGCAGAAGGAACAGATAATGATTCAAAAATCGCCAAATATGAATTTAGTAAAGATCAAAAACAGTGGTATAGCAATACCAATCCAAAAGAAGGAACATATACATTTACAGGATTAAAATGTAATAGTCAAACTATATATGTAAGAGTAACAGATACCGCTGGAAGAGTATCAAAAGTAGTAAGTGCAAGTGCAACACCAAATGGATGTGAGGTAACCGCAACAATGAATGGTAATAATTTAACATTAAATATTGATATGGTATTTAATCAGGCAATTACAGGAGTATATGGTAAATATAAAATGCTTTATCTTTTTAGTGATGCAGGATGTCCGAATCCTAAAGCCTGGAATTCTGAACAACGAGTAGTTCTTTATTGTAGCTGTGTATATTATAAAGATTATGTGGCATCTTGTTCTTCTGGGGTTGTTGATTCCCATGTATTAGGGGGAACAAGTTACTTAGTAACAATGGATGGAAAAAGAAGAGAAGAAACATCTCGTGGATTTCATAGTACAGGATTAAATGTAACTCATCGTATTAATTATGATATTTATAGAAAAGGTGAAAATTATTACTTGGGAAAAGGCTCTGGTACACAAAATTTTTATATTAATAAATCGATGTATGCTACTGCAAATTATTCAACCTCTAATTGTGTGGAAAGACGTCCCGGTTGTCGTGGAAGTGATTGTGAGAAAATGTGTGATGTGCGACTTCAAGCAACAATTGAATTACTCGATGTATCTATTCGGGAAATACCAGTTGGTTCTAACTATAATGATTATAAAAATATTACGGGCATGGAAACTTTAGAACATTCCATTCCTCGTTATTTAAATGTTGCAGTTGCTGGTCTATGGAGTCAAGATGAAAATGATTGGTCGAGAATAAGTTCTATAAAGAAATTTGATGTCTATGATTACTTAGCTCCGTATATTTGTAGTGGACCTAATTGTTAATATAAACAATTTTTCAAAAAAAATGGTGTTGCATAATAAAATGTAGTATAATATTTGATATGAAGGAAGTGAAGTTATGAGTTATTGGACAATTTGGTTAATTATTGTCATTCTTCTAGCGGTGATTGAAGCTTGTACAGTAAATTTAGTTTCTATTTGGTTTGTCGGAAGCGGAATTATTTCTTTATTTGTATCATTATTTAATGATTCGTTTTTCTTGCAATTTGGTATTTTTGTTGGCTGCGGAATTTTATTTTTAATTCTAACAAAACCAGCATTAGATAAGATGATAAAAGAAAAAAATGAAAAGACAAATTTAGAACGAATTATTGGCATGAATGGAGTAGTAACTCAAGAAATTAAGAAAAATGAAGTAGGAGAAGTAAAAGTAGATGGAAAACTTTGGAGTGCGATTGCTTCTAAAAAAATTACTGAAGGAACTTTGGTAGTTGTAAAATCTATAGAATCTGTAAAACTTGTTGTAGAAAAAGTGGAAGAAGAAAAAGAACAAGAACCTAAAGAGAAGAAACCAGCTCCAAAAAAGAAAACAACAACTTCTACCAAAAAGAAAACATCTTCTAAGAAGAGTACGACCAAAACGACAACAACGAAAAAGAAAACTACCACTAAGAAAGGAGAAGAATAGATGGAAATATTTTTAATTTTACTGATTTTAATTTTATTATTAGTCATTCCTTGTATCAAAATTGTTCCGCAATCCAAAGCATTTGTAATTGAAAGATTAGGTTCTTATTATACAACTTGGCAACATGGAGTGCATTTTAAGATTCCTTTTATTGATCGAATTGTAAGTATTGTGTTGTTAAAAGAAATTGTTAGAGATTTTGATCCTCAACCAGTTATTACGAAAGATAATGTTACAATGCAAATTGATACTGTGGTGTACTTTCAAATTACAGATCCTAAGCTTTATACGTATGGAGTAGAATACCCTATTAGTGCAATTGAATCATTAACCGCGACAACATTAAGAAATATTATTGGAGAATTGGAGTTAGACCAAACATTAACAAGTAGAGATATTATTAATACGAAGATGCGTTCTATCTTAGATGAAGCTACAGATCCATGGGGAATTAAAGTAAATCGAGTAGAAGTAAAAAACATTTTACCGCCTAAAGATATACAAGAAGCCATGGAAAAACAAATGCGTGCGGAAAGAGAAAGAAGAGAAAAAATCTTACAAGCTGAAGGTGAGAAAAAATCTTCTGTTTTGATTGCCGAAGGAGAAAAAGAAAGTGCTATTTTAAGAGCGGAAGCAGAGAAAGAAGCCAAGATTAAAAGAGCGGAAGGAGAAGCTGAAGCATTACTAAAAATAAAAACAGCCGAAGCGGAAGGAATTAAACTTTTAAGAGAAGCCAAAGCTGACAAAGCAGTTTTACAATTAAAAAGCTATGAAACTTTGAGTAAAATGGCTGATGGACAATCTACCAAAATTATTTTACCAGCGGATTTACAAAATGTTGCTTCTTTTGGGACAGTTTTACAAGAAACAATGGAGAAAAAAGAAAAATAAAGAATTAGCGTAAAACTGATTCTTTTTTTAGGAGGTTCACTATGAATCATGTTATTCATTCCATCGACCCTTGGTTTGATGAACATTCCGAAATATTAATTTTAGGTTCTATGCCCAGTATTACATCAAGACAAAAGGGGTATTTTTATGCACATCCTAAGAATCGTTTTTGGAAAGTATTAGAGTGTTTATTTAAAGAAACGATAGAAAATAAAAAAGAGTTTTGTTTGAAACATCATATAGCATTATGGGATACCATTTCTTCTTGTGATATTCATTCTTCTTCGGATGCCTCGATGAAACATATCGTTCCGAATGATTTATCTCTCATATTGAATAAAGCTTCCATAAAAGAAATCTTTACGTTAGGCAAGAAATCTCATGAAGTATATCAAAAATATATGTATCCTAAATATAAAAAAGAAGATATTTGTCTTTCTAGTACTTCTCCAGCCAATGCTCAAAAAAGTTTAGAAGATTTGGTAAAAGAATATACGATAATCTTAGAAGTTTTAAATAAAAACTGTAAATAGGTGCTAAGAAAACTAGGAAAAGTTGAAATTTTCCTTTATAATAAAGCTATAGGAAGTGATACCTATGGCTTTTTTCAAAAATAAAACGGTTTTATTAACAGGAGCATCGGGAGGACTGGGCTTAGCCTTAGCCAAAGAATTATTACAAAAAGGGTATTTTGTCGTTTTACATTCTTATCATCATAAAGAAAAACTACAACCATTAAAAGAAAAATACCCGCATAATACATATCTTATAGAAGCAAATTTTAAAAAAGAAGAAGATATAAAAGAAATGAAAAAGACGTTACAGAAAGAACAAATTGTCATTACTCACCTAATTAACAATGCAGCCATTGACCATGTAAGTGCATTAGAAGAAAAAACAGAAGATACGTTTTTAGAAGTTTTAAAAATAAATTTAATTGCACCTTTTCTTCTAATCAAAGAATTTGGAGAAGAAATTGATAAAAATGAAGGAAGCATTGTCAATATTGCTTCAGATAATATAATTGATACCTATGATATTGTTACTTTGGAATATGACATTTCTAAAGCGGGGTTACATCAACTTACCAAAACGTTTGCCAATTATTATCAAAAAGCTAAGATAAATACCATTTGTTTTGGTTGGTTAGATACACCCATGAATGATTTTCCGGAAAATATAAAAAAAGAAATTCCATTTGTTCCCTTAAATAAAGCTGTGAAAGAAACTATAAAATTATTGGAAACAGAAGAAAATGGAATATTGAAAGTGGTGAAAAAATGAAAGAGTTTTTAGAACTAAATGACTTTACTTGGCAACTGTATGAAGAAGGAATGGAAGAATTAGAAAGCATTTTTGATGAAGTAGATGAAATATGTGAATATAATTCGGCAAAAGTAATGCATGCTTTTTTTACAAATAAAATTAGTGAAACCCATTTTGGCAAAACAACAGGGTATGGGTATAATGATTATGGAAGAGATGCCGTAGAGAAAGTATATCAAACAATTTTTAAAACCGAAAGTGCTTTGGTTCGAAATCAATTTATCTCGGGTTCGCATGCTTTATGCAAAACATTATTTGGATTATTAAGACCAAAGGATGTATTATTAAGTATAACGGGAACTCCTTATGATACTTTACATGAAGTAATTGGTATCAAAGAAAATCCTAGTTCTTTAAAAAGTTTTGGTATCATCTATGATGAAATTCTGTTAAAAGAAAATGATTTTGATTATGAAAAAATTACGGAGTATTTAACCCATCATAAAGTAAAATTAATTGAGATTCAAAGAAGCAGAGGGTATTCAAATCGCCAAAGTATAGATATTGATAAATGTGAAAAAGTCATTGCTATGATAAAAAAAATAAGTCCCGAAACTATTGTAATGGTTGATAATTGTTATTGTGAATTTGTTTCGAAAAAAGAACCAACAGAAGTAGGTGCTGATATTGTAGTAGGGTCTTTAATTAAAAATTTAGGTGGTGGGATGGCCCCAAATGGCGGATATGTTGTTGGAAAAAAAGAATATGTAAATTTAGTCGCGGAAGCTTTAACTTTACCGGGAGAAGGTAGGGAAGTAGGGCCTTCCTTAGGGGCTAATAAAGCCTTTTTACAAGGTATTTTCTTTG
>CANQEG010000018.1 GCA_947594705.1 uncultured Bacilli bacterium
CCAGAAACTTTATATCCTCCTCCGCCGAATTTACCACCAGCATGAAGCACGGTAAAAATTGTTTCTATAGTAGATAATCCTGTTTTGACATTCGTTCCGGTAGGCATTCCCCGACCATCATCTTTTACAGTAATAATATTTCCTTTTTCAATTTCTACTTCAATATCATCACAATAACCAGCTAAAGCTTCATCGACAGCATTATCAACAATTTCCCAAACTAAATGATGAAGTCCAGCTTCATTGGTATTTCCAATATACATTCCCGGACGTTTTCTAACAGCTTCTAGACCCTCTAAAACTTGAATGGCCTCATCACCATATTGCACTTTTTCTTCCTCATTCATAATTTTTCTCCTCCCTTATACATCCATCATCGACATAAATACTTTTATAAGAAGACACAACATTTTTCTTTAAAAACCAATCAATTTCAGTTGTTGTAATAAAAGTTTGTACATCTTTTTTTAATAAATTTAAAATATTGGCAATCTTCTCTTCATCTAACTCACTAAACAAATCATCTAAAATAAAAATTGGATAATTACCTGTAAACTCTTTAAACAGTTCTAATTCACTAAATTTATAAGCAATAATCGCATTTTTTTGTTGTCCTTCACTTCCGTATTCCTTCAAATCTTTGCCATTTAACAAAAATCTTAAATCATCCGTATGAATTCCAAAATTTGTTTTTCCAAAAAGCAAATCTTTTTGTAATCCTTTTTTTAATTTTTCCATAATTTCTTCTTTTGTTAAATCATTATAATCTGATAAATACTCTACTTGTAAACCTGAAATACCGGTAATTTTTTCATAAAATTCTCCTAAATAAGAATTCAATTTTTTCAAAAATTCCAATCTTTTTTCATGAATTTGCATCCCATAATGAACTAATTTTTCTGTTAAAATATCTAAATAAGCCCCATCTAAATTTCCATTAATCATCATTTGTTTTAAATAGGCATTTCGTTGCTTTAATAAATTTTTGTAATATCCTAACATTTTTAAATATTCAAAATGAATTAATGAGATAGAAATATTTAAAGTTTTTCTTCGGGTACTGGGAGTATCTTTGATAAATCGTAAATCATCTGGATGAAATAACACCACCGTGATTTTCGAAATATAATCACTAATTTTTGCAACTTTATTATGATTTACTTTCACCTTTTTGCCTTCTTTACTTAATAAGACCTCAAAGGAAGTATCATAATTTAAATTTACAATTCCTTCTACTTTTGCCACCTTTTCTTCATCACGTATTAACGTTTTATCTCCTACATAACGAAAACTTCGTGTCAAAGAAAGTACATAAATAGCTTCCACTAAATTCGTTTTTCCAGCGCCATTTTTTCCATAAATGAGATTTAAAACTGGATGAAATGAAATATCAAGTCGATCATAATTTCGAAAATTTACTAACTTTAAAAACTTTAGTTTCATATTTTTGCCCCTTAAAAATCGTTTATAGAAAAATAATAGGCATACTAATACTCCTATACCTAAATTAATTATACCACATTATTTTTCTAAATTAAAAGGTTTTTTGTGAATTTTTCTTCCTCTTAAAGCACTTTCTAACCTTGTAGCACGCAAAATTTGATTATCTACGACTCCATAAGAAGAATCTAGTAAAATACTTTGATCATTTTCAAACTGAATGACACACCCTAACATATCACGATAATAAGAAACTATATGATTTAAATTAATCCAAGTAGTATCTTTATATCTCGTACTAGACATTGGAAAAAAGATAATCGAATTGGTTTCTTCCACAATAATTGGAGCTTTATATGTAACACCAATCAACGCCTCAGTTCCTTTCTTACGACCATCAAGGCTACTTCCAAAATACCGACAAGAATCTTCCATGATTTGCGTAGTTGTTGTATCTAATACAAATGAACCATTCAGTTCATATACATGTACTTGATGCTCTCCTATCGGAATAAGTGCCAAAGTTTCATCACATATTTCATAATGTTCCATAATAATTTTCCCCCTTCCAAAAAGAAAATTGTTACTAGAATATCACATGAAATATGCAAAAGTTGTCGAATCTTGTCGAATCTTATAAATTATTTTCATTTATTTTCATTTCTTTTTTCAAAAATGAATTTGCAAGAATATTTATAAACACATAAATTCCAATCATTCCAATTCTATGAACCGAAAAAATAATTTCTTCTCCTTCTAAAATTGGATATATAATATAGAAAAAAATACTCCAAAAAAGGATTGGCATAACAATAAAAACAATCAATTGAAAAAGTTTCACATATTTTTTATTGATAACTCTATTATTTTCAAATGTATATTTTAATGAAAGAAAATGAATCAATAAATTAACTGCAAAGAAAGCCAAAATATATATAAATGGACTAAAAATACCTGACATAAAAAACATAATAACATTCAAATTAAAAATCACACTATAACTTATAATATATCGAAATAACAATACCATTAAGGATTCTTCTTTCTTCGCAACGATTTGTTCTTCACATTTTATTTTAATTTTGTTTTGCAATACAATTGTCGCAAAAATACTTCCAAAAACACAAAGAACAAATGTAATATTGGTAAATTCATTTCTCCATAGTAAACATAACACAAACCAAAAAAGTAACGGAACAAGAGAAGAAATAATAATATAAAAAAGTTTAGCACTATTCTTATCGATTACCTTATTACGACCAAAAGAAACTTTTAACGATAAAAAACACATAAGTAAACTCCATAAAAAAAAAGTAAGAAAAATTTCAAAATAATAATTAGTCGCTGCTCCCATACTAAGAATTCCTGAAATCGGAATAACATATAGAAAATCAAAGAATTCTGTAATCGAATATAAAATCTCCGAAATTGGAACAAAATACACTAATAAAAACCCAAGAACATTAAAAAAAATCCAACAAATAACATATTTAACCAAAAAATAAAACAAAGATTTTTCGCTTTTCGTATTTATCACTACAATACTATTATCCATATTTAACAACTCCTATCGCACCACAAAAACACAAAAACCTACTCTAACTTTAATATATCTAACGAACGAAAAAAATACAATCAAAAAAAGAAAACTTGACTTCTCTTTTACAAGTTTTCTAATACGTTTTAATTGGTAAAATAAGTTGAATTAACGATTCATCATTTACTGCTTTAATCACAAGAGGTTTTACATCATTATTAAGAAGAATAAAAATATCTTCATCTTTTATAGTTTTTAACGCTTCCATCATATATTTAGCACTAAAAGATATATCAATATTTGCCGTATCACTTGTTTCCACCTTTAATTTTTCTTCTGTTTTGCCAATTTCTGAAGCATACGAATTAATAATCATTTCTTTATTTTCTATTTTCATTTTGATAATATTTTTATCTTTTCCTTGCGTTAATAATGCCGCCCTATCAACTGCTCCTAAAAAATCATTTTTCTTTGTTTGAACCATAATTTCAAATTCAGATGGAATCAAATTAGAAGTATTGGGATAACTTCCAGAAAGTAAATTTGTTTGAAATTTTAAATTTTTATATTGAAACAATACGCGATTGTTAAATACATTCATACAAACTTCATCATCATCTACTAAAATATGTTCTAATTCCACAACATTTTTTCCTGGAATAACAATGTTGATATCTTCTTCTACTGGTGTATCAATTTTTATATTTTTCTTAGCAAGTCGATAAGAATCTGTTGCCAAACATTCTAAATAATCTCCATTAATTTTAATATTTAATCCCGTTAAAATAGGTCTTAATTCTTGCGTTGATATAGCAAAAGATGTTTGATTAATGAGTTCTTTTAAAACATCAGCTTTTATAATAATAGGATCTTTATGCGAAATAAGTTTAATACTAGGATATTCACTTGGATCTAAACAATTTAAATTATACTGATTATATTCCGAATAAATTTTAATTTTTAAACTATCCATCATTTCAAAATTAATAATATCACTAGGCATTTTTCGAATAATTTCCAAAATATATTTACTACTAATAATAACCGTTCCTGTACTTTCAATATTTTTGATGAATTTACTTTCAATAAAAGATTCAATTGTAAGTTCACTATCACTTGCCATTAAGGTTAAACCTTCATTTGTTAATTCAAATTTAATTCCATTTAATACGGGAATCACATTCTTTGTACTAATACCTCTTGCTACATTATTTAAATTTTCTAATAAAATATTTTTTTCAATTGCAAATTTCATAAATTTTCCTTCTTTCTTTTTTTATTATATATTTAATATTTATTATATTAATACGGTGGATAAAGTGGATAACTTTTCTACTTCCTTATTCTACCGTAAGTATTGTCGAATTTTGTCGTGGATAACTATTCACATAGAAAAAAAGTTATTCACATTACATCATATTTTGAATTTCTTTAATCTCACCTTCTAACTTTTTATTTGTCTTTAAATCTTGAACAATCTTATCACAAGCGTGAATTACTGTGGAATGATCTCTTGCTCCAAATTCTAAACCGATTCTATTTAAGTTTTCTTCTGTTAAAACTCTTGATAAATACATCGCAATTTGTCTTGGGTATGCAATATTTGCACTTCTTCTCTTGCCTTTTAAATCATCTACGGTAATATGGTAATAAGATGCTACGGCATTTTGAATTCCTTCAATACTATTTACTTTATAGATGTTATGATTTACGTAATCTCCCAAAGCTTCAATTGCAAAATTTAAATCTATTTTCTCCGGAACAATCATTGCAGTATAAGCCATCAGTCGATTTAAAGAACCTTCTAAAACTCTAATGTCGTTCTGACAATTATTAGCAATATATTCAATTACATTCTCATCAATTTTAGTAGAAATAGTCATGTTTTTCAGTTTCGAACGAAGTATTTTACATCGTAGTTCAAATTCAGGTGGATAAATATCAACCGGAAGTCCCCAGCTAAATCGACTGCGAAGTCGCTCTTCTAATAATTTTAAATCATCAGGACTTCGATCAGAACTAATAATAATTTGTTTATTTGCTTGATGAAGCGCATTAAAAGTATGAAAAAATTCTTGTTGAGTCTTCTCTGCTCCAACTAAATATTGAATGTCATCAATAATTAATACATCAATATCACGATATTTTCGTTTAAAATTTGCCGCATTTTGTAAGTTATTTCCTAAATCATTATTTGTAATACTAACATATTCATCTTTAAACATTTCACTTGTAGTGTATAACACCTTTTTCTTAGAATGTTCCACGATATAATTACCAATCGCATGCATTAAATGGGTTTTTCCAAGTCCACTCTTTCCATAAATAAATAAAGGGTTATGCACTTTTCCGGGTTGTTCAGCCACAATCATCCCTGCTGTTTTAGCAAGGCGGTTTGAATCCCCTACAATATAGTTATCAAAATTATAGGAAGGAATTAAATTACTATCCCATTCTTCTGGCTCTTCTATAACCATTTCTTTAGAAGTTGATATCTCTTGAAAAAAGTTATCCACATTATGCACATTTTCCATAGGTTCCTCTTTAGGAGGAACTTTCTTTCTTAAGCTATCATCAATTTCTTCTTTTAATAAAAACTCAAATTCATAATTTTGATTCATAATTTTATAAAAAGCATCATCAATAAGTTCAATATAATGATTCGCAAGTATTTTTTTATGCATCTCTAATGGAACTTGAATAATTACCGTATTATTTTGTATTTTTACAAGTTTTAAATCACTAAACCAAGCGTTGTAAGAGGCCGAGTTTACTTCTGTAACTATTTCATCTAAAACAGATTGCCAAAGATCGTTTTCAGCCATTTAACCACCCCGCTTTGTTTTTTAACTTTTTCTAAATTCATTGTACACTTTTTTTAAAAACTTGAAAAGTATAAAATTTATATTAACATGTTATCCACAAGTTATCAACACAATTTTATGAAGTAAAATAAGAGTTTACAAGACTTATCAACATTATCAACATTTTTTTATGCACAGTAGATTGTGCATAGGTGGAAATGTGTACAAAAGTTATGCACATCATGTGAATATGTGGAAAAAACAAAAAAAAGATATATAATATAAGAAAAGAAACAAATAAAAAAAGTGAATAAGAATTCACATCAGTAAAAAATATATAATATATAAAGTAAAAAAATTGCCTGTTTATAAATAGAATTTATTTTTTCATAATAGGATGTTCAAACGTTTCATCATAATAAAGAAACATTTTGGGAAGAATATCATTCCCAATTTTTTTAATATTTGAAAAATCAGCCATGAAATCTCGAAATTGTTCTTTCGTGAATTGTTCAGATAAATATTTTATAGATAAATAACTTAAATCATACCCATTATACTCTTCATTCACAAAAGCATTACCATGGGTTAAATCATTCAAATTGGGAATCACTTTAGTATTGTCTTTTACCCGCAGATAAAAATCTTTAAATGTATCTAAAGTGAACTTATCTTTTTCTCCCGACATAAATTGAGCCATACCTTCATCATACCAAACAATTCTTTTGGAATAATCATTTTTAAGTATATATTTCATATAAAAAATATGAAATAATTCATGACTAGCGGTATATAATCTTTTTAATTGAGATTTAGGTTCAATATAAGCATTTACCATTTCATTATCATAGGTTCCTGTAGCATACTGAGGTAAAGAATGTTTTTCTCCTCGTAAAGAATAGATAAACTCTCTAAATTCTTCTAATGTATCAAAATAATTCACAACAATTTTTTCATTCGTAGAAATAGCAAAAAATGATTGAAATTCTGGTATTTTTTGATTCAGTAAGGAAACTGTTGATTCAGCTAAAGGTTCTAAACGTTCTGAATAATGAATTATACATAAAGGAGTTTCTAACTTTTTCACAATTATCACCCTATCTATTTTGTGTAATAACAAGTATGAATACAATAATTATACCATTTTTTATAAAAAATAATACGATTTATCTCTCAATGTCTCATGAATAAAAACAAAAATAATGGAATTTCATTGACTTTTTTAAGAATTTAATATTATAATAAGGAAGCTTATAAAAAAGGAGGAAAAGTTGTATGGAAGTTGGAACGTATCAACCAAATAAAAGAAAAAAAGCAAAAACTCATGGTTTCTTCTCAAGAAAAAATTCTAAAGTATTAAAAACAAGAAGAAAAAAAGGACGTAAGAAATTATGTAAATAATCCACATTTTTCATGTGGAATTTTTTTTGAAAGGAGAAATATTTTGAAAAAAAGAGAAATGATAAAATCTCATAATGAATTTAGTGAGATCATTCAAAAGGAAAAATATATAAAGAATAAAGATTTTACCTTATATATAAGGAAAGGAAATTATGAATATCCTCATTTTGGAATTGCTGTTTCCAAAAAATTAGGAAATGCCGTGAAAAGAAATAAATTAAAAAGACAAATGCGCGTGATTCTAACAGAATGGAAAAAAACATTGAATGATAATCAAGATTATATTATAATAATGAAAGAAAACACAAAAAATTTGTCCTTTCAAGAATTACAAAATAGTTTTCTAAACCTCGTAAATGGAAAGGGAGAATGATATGAAACAAAAAAATAAAATTTTAGCATTGATATTAATTGGTATGATTTTTTTAGCGGGTGGATGTGGAAGTGATGATTACTTAAAAGATGCAAATGGAGGAATACTTACCAATGAAGCGACTGGCCAAAGTGTTCGAAAAGATATATTATGTCAGCCTCAACAGGACTCAGAATTATATAATATTTATAAAGAAAATGAAGAAAATTTAGGGTATAAGTTAGAAGAATTACCAACATGTGAGGAATTTACCATTACCTCTAATAAATATGATGGATTATGGGAAACTATTTTAGTAAGACCTTTAGCATATTTAATATTAAAAGTTGGTTTTTTAGTAAATAATTTTGGTATCTCAGTAATGCTTGTTGGATTGCTAATTAGACTTATTTTACTTCCGTTTGCTCTAAAAAGTATGCGAGCAACAAACAATATGCAAAAAGCCCAACCAGAAATTCAAAGAATTGAAAGAAAATATGCTGGGAAAACAGATTCCGAATCAATGATGGCCAAAAGCCAAGAGCAGATGCTCGTATATCAAAAATATAAAATAAATCCTGTTTCGGGATGTTTAGTATCGTTAATTCAAATTCCATTATTCTTTGCCTTTTTAGATGCGATTAATGAAGTGCCAGCCATATTTGAAGGAAATCTTTTTGGAATGCATCTTGGTATGACTCCTTGGAAAGGAATTATGGAAGGCCAATATATTTACATTTTATTAATCTTCTTAATTGTTGCAACAACGTATATTTCCTTTAAAAATTCAATGAAATCATCTCAAAATAATGAAATGATGAAACAAATGAATATGATGTTTATGTTTATGATTGTAAGTATTTCCATTGCTTCATTTAGTTTACCAACTGCAATTGCCTTTTACTGGATAATCACCAATGGCTTTGCTGTTGTTCAAAATATTGTAATAAGAAAAATTTTAGAGAATGAAAACAATAAAAAACATCACATTTTTGAAATAAAGGATAAAAAAAATAAAAAAAGAAAGAAGTGAAATAAAATGGTAGTAACAGAGGGAAAAACATTATTAGAAGCGATAGAAAATGCGAAAAATGAATTAAAAACTGAAAATATTTTCTATACGAAAGAAGAAATAAAAAAAGGGGGATTATTTAAATCATCTACGATTTATAAAGTAAATGCCATATCTCATCAAGAATTATTAAATGAAATCAAAGCGTATTTAGAAAAAATTGTCGAATCTTTAGGATTAGAAGTCCAATTTGAAACAAGTATACGAGAAGAGGTATTTACAATCACAATGTTTTCCTCAAATAATGGAATATTAATAGGAAAAAATGGCCAAACTCTAAAGGCACTAGAAACATTATGTCGTACAAAAGTAAATGTAGATTGGAAAATCAATGTTAAAATTGTCTTAGATGTTGAAAATTACAAAGAAAAAAGAGTCGCAGCACTAGAAAGACTTGCAGTAAAAACGGCCCGTGAAGTAAGAACAACGAAAGTAGATGCAGTGTTAGAAGATATGAATTCTTATGAAAGAAGAATTATACATAACAAACTAACTAATTTTAAAGGTGTTTCCACAGTAAGTGAAGGGGAAGAACCAAATCGACATGTAATAATAAAGGCAGAGTAATCTGTCTTTGCACATTGATAGATACTTTAGAAGGTATTTTGCGTAGGAAATATAAAATATAATCACAAGATATTTTATATTTTTTTTTATTAATCTGTGATATAATACGACAGAAAGAAAAAGAGGTGCATAGTCTATGGACAAAACAATCGCATGTATTTCGACAAATAATATTGGAACAAGCGCTATTAATATTGTGAGAGTAAGTGGACCGGAGGCAATTGAAATAGTAAGTAAAATATTTTCCAATCCAAAATTCAAAACCGCGCCAACTCATACCATTCATTATGGATTTATCAAAGAAGAAGAAAAAATCATTGATGAAGTATTAGTCATGCTTATGCGCGCACCAAAAACATATACCTTAGAAGATATGGTAGAAATCAATTGCCATGGAGGATACCAAACAACCAATAAAATTTTAGAATTATTATTAAAAAATGGTGCCGAACTAGCGGAACCTGGGGAATTTACAAAATGGGCATTTTTAAATGGCAGAATCAGTATGATGGAAGCAGAAAGTGTGGCCGATTTAATCGAAGCTAAAACCGAATCTCAATCAAAAGTAGCCCTAAATGGACTTACGGGAAAAACAACGGAATTAATTGAATCATTAAGAGAAAAAATGTCTACCTTACTAGCAAATATTGAAGTCAATATAGACTATCCTGAATACACCGATGAATATA
Organism: uncultured Bacilli bacterium; assembly: GCA_947594705.1. GTDB lineage: Bacteria > Bacillota_I > Bacilli_A > RF39 > UBA660 > Ventrenecus. The sequence continues at coordinate 9,863 of CANQEG010000018.1, forward strand.
TTGTAACCAAAGAAAATATCACGCCCGTTTTAACAGAAATAAAAAATACGTTAACGGAAATTATTGAAGAAAGTAAAAATGGATTACTGATAAAAAATGGGATTCAAATTGCCATCGTCGGAAAACCAAATGTTGGCAAAAGTTCTCTTTTAAATGCGTTACTAGAAGAAGAAAAAGCAATTGTAACTGACATAGAAGGAACAACAAGAGATATCGTAGAAGGCTCTATCATTCACAAAGGAATTGTATTAAACTTTTTTGATACAGCAGGAATCAGAGAAGCAGAAAATATTGTCGAACAAATAGGGGTCGAAAAAAGTAAAAAAATGATCGAAGAAAAAGATATGACAATATTAGTAGTAAATAATAATGAAAAGTTATCAGAAGAAGAAAAAAAACTTTTAAAAGAAATGGAATCAAAAGAAGCAATAATCTTTCAAAATAAAATAGATTTAGAAACGAAAATAGAAAAAATAAATACAACCCATCCAATTATTTATGGAAGTACCAAAACAAAAGAAGGAATAGAAAAGTTAAAAGACAAAGTAATAGAAATTTTTGGTTTAAAAGATATGGCAAATAAAGATTTAACGTATTTATCAAATGCAAGACAAATCAGCTTAGCCAAACTTGCGAAAGAAAGTATTGAGCATACGATAGAAGAAAATAAAAAAGAAATTCCTATTGATATGCTCGCAATTGATATACAAAGTGCTTGGGAAAACTTAGGAAAAATGATTGGAAAATATTATGAAGAAGAATTAATTGATGCCATCTTTTCTAAATTTTGTCTTGGAAAGTAGGTGAAAATATGAAATATGAAGTCATTGTTGTAGGAGGAGGACATGCCGGAATAGAAGCTTCCCACATCGCAGCAAAAATGGGACATAAAACGCTTTTAATTACTGGAAATATAAACAATATAGGCGACATGCCATGTAATCCTTCCATAGGTGGAACTGCAAAAGGAATCATTGTAAGAGAAGTAGATGCCTTAGGAGGACTCATGGGAAAAATCGCCGACATTTCTCATTTTCAAATCAAAATGTTAAACAATTCCAAAGGTCCTGCTGTCCGTTCATTAAGATGCCAAGCAGATAAAGTAACGTATAAAGAAAATATGCAAACATATTTAGCCAAACAAGAAAATCTAGAAATCAAAGAAAAAATGGTCGAAGATTTATGGGTAGAAAACAACAAAGTAAAAGGAATTATTTTAGAAGACAATACCAAAATAGAGGCTCAAGCCGTGATTTTAACAACAGGAACATATTTAAAAGCTAATATTTTAATTGGAAGTGAAAATAAAGAGGGGGGACCTCATGGCGAAAAACGAAGTAATCATTTAAGTGATAATCTAAAAAAATATGGGTTTACCATTCAAAGACTAAAAACCGGAACACCAGTAAGAATAGAAGCCAGTTCTATAGATTTTTCTAAAATGCATGAAGAAGTAGGGGACAATATTCCTTGGACGTTTTCCTTTGATAACCCACCAACTTATGATATCAATCATCAACAAAAATGTTACCTTATTTATACAAATCCGAAAACTCATAAAATTATATTAGATAATTTAGAAAAATCAGCAATGTATGGAGGTTATGTTACCGGAGTAGGGCCAAGATACTGTCCAAGTATTGAAGATAAATTAGTAAGATTTAAAGATAAAGAAAGACATCAATTGTTTTTAGAACCAGAAAGTATCCATTATGATGACTGGTATTTACAAGGTTTTTCTACATCTATGCCAAGAGATATCCAAGAACAAATGGTAAAAAGTTTAGAAGGACTAGAACATGCAAAGATAACAAAATATGCCTATGCCATTGAATATGATGCAATAGATCCATTACAAATCAAGCCTACATTAGAAACCAAAGTAATTGAAAACCTTTATACAGCTGGACAAATAAATGGCACAAGCGGATATGAAGAAGCTGCCGGACAAGGCCTAATCGCTGGAATAAATGCCTGCTTAAAATTAGAACAAAAAGAACCATTCATTCTAAAAAGAAGTGATGCCTACATAGGTGTATTGATAGATGATTTAGTAACCAAGGGAACGAAAGAACCTTACAGAATGCTTACAAGTCGTGCAGAATTTAGACTTCTTCTTCGTCATGACAATGCCGATTTAAGATTAAGACCACTTGCTAAAAAAGTAGGAAGTATTACGAAAGAACAATATGAAAATTACGAAAAAAGAGTAAATCAAATCACGGAATGTACAAACTTTTTAGAAGAAACCAAATTAAAAATCACGGAAGAAATAAAACAAATTTTTAATGAGAAGAATATACCATGCCCAATGACTACCGAAAGTTTTTTAAACCTGTTAAAAAGACCAGAAATAACTATATCTTTTTTAGAAGAACTGAAAGAAATACCTTATCCATATGACATCAAAGAAGAAGTAGAAATTCAAACTAAATATAAAGGGTATATAGAAAAAACATACAAAGAAGTAGAAAAAATGAAAAAATTAGAAGAAAAAGAAATTCCCAAAGATATTGATTATCAAAAAATAAAAAATTTAGCATCAGAAGCAAGACAAAAATTAGAACAAGTAAGACCAGTATCTATTGGACAAGCATCACGTATCAGTGGAGTAAATCCAAGCGACATTGCTATATTAAATGTATATTTAAAGAAAGAGTATAACCATGAATAATTTTGAAAATTTAGTAAAAGATTTAGGAATTTCTATTACCAAAGAAATGCTAGAAAAATTAGAAATCTATGCCAACTTTTTATTAGAATATAATGAACATACAAACTTAACAGCTATCAAAACCAAAGAAGAAGTATACATAAAACACTTTTATGATTCATTAACTCTTACCAAAATAGCCAAATTTAACACAGAATCTTTGTTAGATGTTGGAACCGGAGCAGGGTTTCCTGGTTTAGTTTTATCAATTGTATTTCCAAATTTAAAAGTAACATTATTAGATTCAAATAATAAAAAAATAAAATTTTTAGAAGAATGTATAAAAAAATTAAATTTAACAAATGTAACTGTAATCTATAGTAGGGCAGAAGATTACACCAAAGAAAACAGAGAAAAATTTGACTATGTTACTTCTCGTGCTGTAGCAAATCTAAGAGTTTTACTAGAAATAAATATACCAGCTTTAAAAGTAGGAGGGTATTTTCTTGCCATGAAAGGAAATGTGGAAGAAGAGGAAAAAGAGTCAATAAATGCTTTAACCAAACTACATTGTAAAATATTAACAAAAGAAGAATTTGAGCTTCCTTTAGAAAGTGGACATCGAACTCTTTTAAAAATAGAAAAAGAAAATCAAACAGATAATATGTATCCTAGAACATATGATAAAATAAAAAAGAATTCACTCTAAATTCTTTTTTTAATTTATAAACTAAAAAATCAGTTTTTATTGATTAGACTTATTTGATAAGGAGTTTCTAAAGTGCCATTTCCATCTGTAATATTCACTTTTGTTGTTAAATATAAAGTAGGAAAAGTGTTAAGTTCATAATTAGAACCATGACTAACATATATGGATAACTTGGGAGCTATTCCAAAAACGTAATTATCTCCATCATATAGAGATGTAATAGTCCATGAGTATTTTAGCATATCATTTTCTTTTGGTTTTAACCAATTATTATCATTACAAATTGTATCATAGTACTCATTAAGAGCTTGATTATATAATTCATGTTCTAAACATGCATTTCTTCCTTCTTCATTACCCGAAGTTGCATAACCATAATCACTAGGATATATAAGACCAATATTACCCTTCCAAGTAATAGTATTACTATTATAACTATTTTCTCCACGTTCGATTTGATAAAATTGATGAACATTCATTGAATAAAAATTACCATAACCTAAATTCCATAAAACATTGTCATCTATCATACTTTGAGCATTGTTATTTAATTTATTATAGTAGTCTTCATTTAAATACGTATTTAAAGTTGCTTTAGTCCAATCATTTTTATTAGACATATCCCATGCATTTGTTCCTATGCTTTCATTTTTTACAATTTTTACTCTTTGTTCCACATTAGTTTCACTTGTCATTACATTTACTAAGCCAATAATTCGCCAAGTTTCATTATTAAATTTGATATAATTATTTGGATTTGAACCGGCATAACGGTACTCTGTTTGTTGAAATCCAGTATCATTTATAGTTCCTGTTACTCCATCATGTTTTACTTCATAAAGCCCATCACTTTCAGTTTCAAAAGGTATTCCTTTTCCTAATATATAAACTCCTTTTACAAAATATAGATTACATTTCGTTCTTGATGTTGCTACTCCACTTACATGAATTACTTCATCTTCTGTCATAGATACTTTAATACTATCTGCATTTGTTCCATTTATTCCACAGAAGCTTTGTTTTTCATCTAAAATATAACCATCACTTTTCTTGGGCATTTCTTTTTGTATGTTGCCATCTTTATAAAAAGCAAAATAAATATCTCCCGGGTCTTCAATACTTCCATTAATGACATTCTGTGTTGTATCAACTTGAAATATAGCAAATGTTCTATATAAAATCACTCCACTAATTAATAAAATACAAGTAATTGTAAAGAATATGATTTCTATTTTTTTATGATTTTTTTCTTTAAACTTTTTTAATTTCATATCCACCACCATTGTAGGTAATATGTACCTATCATATACAAAATTATAGGTAAAATTTACCTATATGTCAATAGGTAAAACATAACTGTAATAAAATAAACCTATGGAGGTATTTTAAATGAATAGATTAAAAGAAATAAGAGAAGATCACGACTTATATCAAAAAGACATTGCAAAATACCTTAACATGGATCAATCTAATTATAGTAAATATGAATTAGAAAAAATAAATATTCCTATTGAAGTTTTAATAAAATTAGCTGATTATTATAAAACAAGCACAGATTATCTATTATATCGAACAGATATTAAAACCCCATATAAAAAATCAATGTTAAAAAAAGATTAAATCACCTTTAATCTTTTAATAACCAGTCAATAATATTTTTATGAAGAATACCATTTTGAGACATATCAAACTTATCCATAGAAATGACATATTTAGGATAATTATCACAAATCGTATCATAAATATGGAATTCTCTATCAATAATATGATTATCAGATAAATAGTAACATACTTGATAATATTCTTTATTTCCGTCTTTCATAGCGATAAAATCAACTTCTCCATTTTCCATATTTCCAATTTTCACGTCATACCCTCTGTAAATAAGTTCATTATAAACAATATTTTCTAAATATGCACCCATTTGTTCTTTTTTGGATATATTAAGTATTTGCCCTAAACCTAAATCAGTTAAATAATATTTATATTTACCATTTAAAATTCTTTTTCCCCTTACATCATATCTATCTACTTTTTCAATTAAATATGCTTTACACATATACTCTAAATAGTTATATAAGGTAGTTTTTGAAACTCTTCTATCATCATTATTTTCAAAATATTTTACTAAACTATCAACAGAGAAAGTTTGCGAAGGAGTAGTAACTATGTATTCTGCTATTCTATTAAATAAATCAATATCTGCAATTTGAAATCTTTGAATAATATCTTTTACAACTATAGAATTATATACATCTGTTAAATAAGTTCTAATTTCTATTTCCTCATTTAATGTAAATCTTTGTGGTAAACCACCCCATTTAACATAATCATAAAAAGTCTCTTCTAATTTATATTTATCTAGTTCAAGATTTTTAAATTCACAAACTTCTTTAAAAGAAAATGGTCTTATTTTAAAACTTACATATCTACCAGATAACAAAGTAGAAAGTTCTGAAGAAAGTAGATCACTATTAGAACCAGTAATAAAAATAGATATGTTTTCCTCAAATTTTGCTTTATAAGAATTAATAGTTTTTTCCCATTCTTCTACATATTGAATTTCATCAAAAAACAAATAATATTTATTTTTATTTTTCATTCTCTCTTGAATATAATGATCTAAATCTTTTGCATTTTTTATATCAGAATAATCAATTAATTCAAAATTAACATAAATAATATTATCATCAGAAACATGATTTTTTTTAATTTCCTCAATAATTTGTTTTAAAATTACAGATTTTCCACACCTTCTAATTCCCGTGATAACTTTAATAAGATTTTTTTCATAAAAAGGTCTTATTTTTTTTAAATAATTTTCTCGAATAATCATAAGTATCTCTCCTCGTAATTCATTATATAATACTTTTTTTAAAATGTCAATTTTGTACTATATAAAAGACAAAAATGGCAAAAAAATATAATTTTGTCTTTTGCAAAATAAAAAAAAGAAATTAATTCTACATTTTCTTTTTTATATCTAGTAAACTTTTAGAATAAGGTTTTTTTTCATCAGTTCTACAAACTAAATAATCAATACTAGTATGATAAAAGTCAGCAAGTATATTTAATTTATCAAGTGGAATGATGCGTGTACCTAATTCATATTTAGAATATTGTTGTTGAGTAGTTTTTAAAAGTTTAGCAATATCTTTTTGAAGTAAATCTTTATCTTCTCGGATTTCTTTTAATCGATTAATGTTCATATTACACCTCAAAAATACTATCTCATACATCTAATTAAGTGTATTGACTACACATTCAAATGAGTGTATAATCAATTTAGAAAAATAGGTGATTTTTTCATATGAAATTAAAGAAATTTAAAGAAAAAAATCTTAAAAAAATAGGAATCATACTATTTACAATCAGTTGTATTTTATTAATCAGTGGCGTGATTCTTTATCGAACCTTTGCTATATTTCAAGTTGATACAAATCAAAATATGATTGAAGGAACCGTGCAAGATGTGGGAGATGTAGAATTTGCTTTTTATATAGATGACACCATATCAAAAACAGTACCAGAAAATAATGGAGAATATTCTTTAGATACATCATCAAGTAAATGTGTTGATGTGACTACAGGTAAACAAATAAGTAATGTGAGTTGGGATGATGAAAATTGGGAAGTAAGACTTAAAAATATAAGTACTACTAAAACCAAATGTTATTTATATTTCAAAAAAATATATAAAGAAGATACTTTAAATGGAGCAATTCCAGACCTTGGAAACGGAAGACTTATTCCAATTATCATATTAAGTAATGAAGCCCCAACAGATAGTCCATATGTTGGTGGACATTCAGGAAAAGTAGAAAAAGCAGATATTACAGAATCATGGTATAGTTATAAAGATAAACAATGGGCCAATGCGGTTATATTAAGAGATGGAGTTGCAGATACCTACCAACCAGGAGATGAAATAAAAGAAAGTGATATTGAATCCTACTTTGTCTGGATACCAAGATACAGATATCAATTAAAAGAAAATGAAACAACTTATAATGGATATATAACTGCAGAAACAATTGGACAAATAACAGATGTGAATGATTTTTATAAGATTCATGAGAATAAAGCAACAAATAATGCTTTTGATATTATATTTGAAACAAAAAATGAGGGAATCAAAACCGGAAGTACAAAAAATACTTATATTACACATCCAGCATTTGCTTCATTTGATTCCAATGGTTTTTGGGTAGGAAAATTTGAAACAGGTTATGATGGCGCAACAAATACAAAAGAAGCAGAAATAAATGAACAACAAGTAGAAAAAGTGATTATCAAACCAAATGTATATTCATGGCGAAGTATTCAAACAGCCAATGCCTTTTATACAAGTTATTATTATCAAAGAGAGTTAGAAAGTCATTTGATGAAGAATACAGAGTGGGGAGCAGTAGCATATCTTACTCATTCCAAATATGGAAGATGTAATAATGAAAATAAAAATTGTGAAGAAGTAAAAATCAATAATAATTTTAATTATATTACAGGATATTCAGCCATAAATGATCCAAACACTAAATCAACAACCGAAATAGATAATACATCCCTAAATCAAGATGGAAGTAATGGATATAATTATTATAATTTTGATAGTCAAGTAGCAAGTACCACAGGAAACTATTATGGAATATATGATATGTCAGGAGGAGCTTGGGACCTTGTCATGGGAGTAATGCATTATAATGAAAGTAATTCTTCGCCAACAAGTGGAAAAGATAAAGATAATAATTCAGGTTTTAATGGTTTTTATACTAATGAAGAAGGAGAAAAAAAAGATGGACTTTCGTGGCCAAGTAGTAAATATTATGATTTATATGATTTTAATAAAACTGATGCCCAATATCACAAAGGAATACTAGGTGATGCAACTAAGGAAATGGGACCTTTTTATGTTATAGATAATACACGGATAAGTAGTTTTAATGCAGATCGTGCCGCGCCTTTAACTATTTATCAACCTTGGATATACCG
>CANQEG010000019.1 GCA_947594705.1 uncultured Bacilli bacterium
TTTAAAACAAAACCATTATAATTTCGTGATTTATAATGGTTTGTTCACATAAATAAAAAGTTCATATAATCGACGTTGATATACTTACCATCAAAAGTTTGTAATAAAACATCTAAGACTTTGACTTTTTCTAATTTATTACGAACAGGAAGTTCAGTAGGGAAGAAATGTAAGAAAAATGTCGAATGGTGTCGAAGAGGAAAAAAAGAAAAAATTTATTGACTCGGGGGGGGGGTATATGTGATAAACTCATTCTAGGAAACTAGGGTGATTTTTTTATATGGAATTAAGAAAATTTAAAGAAAGAAATCCTAAAAAAGTAGGAATCATACTATTTACAATCAGTTGTATTTTATTAATCAGTGGAGTAATTCTATATAGAACCTTTGCAATATTTCAGGTAAATGAAAACCAAAATATCATCAATGGAAGTATCGAAGACCCGGGAGATATCTATTTTGCTTTTTATAAAGATGGAAACATACAAAAAGAAATGCCTCGAAAAGAAGAGGGCTATATTTTAGATGAACAAGAAAGCTATTGTGGAGTCACCGGAAAAAAAGATAATAATATTACCATATCAGTGGATGAAAATAATAAAATACATGTGAGTGGGGTAACTACATCTAGAACAAAATGTAATTTATTTTTTAGAAATCATTATAAAGTAAAAGTGAATGAACAAATAAAAAAAGTATCAACGACATCTAAAGAATTAACAATAGAAAAAACAGGAGAAATATTATTATGTAATAATGGAATAACAGCAAAAGAAGAGGAAGATGGAATTCATTTAAGTAATATAACAAAAGATAGTACATGTGAATTTTATGATACATCAAATAATGCACTTGATAAAATAGATAATAGTAAGAATTATATGTTGTTTTTATCTGATGAAACAATACAAAGTACATGGACTATTCTAGAAACAAAGGAAATCACAATTGATTTAAATGGACATACGAAAAATGGAACAATAATTATTTCAGGAACTCTTTATTTAAAATCTAGTAATGCGGAAAAAGGAATAATCCAAGGTGAAAATTATAGAGCGATAAATCCTAATAAGGCTTCTCATACAGAAATAGAAAATATAAAAGTAATAACCACTAATCATGGAATTGTGGCTACTGATAATTCTTTTGTACATATTAAAAATACCGAAATATCAATTTCAAATACAACTTGGACTCCTACTGGAATTATATTATATTTAAATTCTAATGTAGAAGTAATTGATTCGAAAGTTGATGCACCATTTGGAATTATTGTGGACGGAACTCAAAATTCCTTGATAGTTCAAAATTCTAATATTAATACCTTTGGAAGTACTGCACTTCAAATAAGTAGTGGAATTGCCAATGTCATAGTGGAAGGTTCTTGTAAAATTTCTGGAACTGGGAATGGCTATGGAATATGGTCAAATTCCGCAGCGACAAGTTATATCACTCTAAATATGCTAGATAATCAAATTCCAACAATTTCAAGTGAAAATGTCTCAGCAATTCACGTAGGATATGGAGTTCTTAATTGGCAATATGGGGAATCATATGGAAAAAATGCAAATAGTAGTATTCAAAGTGTTACATTAACAAGAAAAAGTACTACTTTAACAACGGAAAGTAAAGATGGAATGTATTACACTTATTTAAAGTAAAATTATTATAAAAGATATTAAAAAGTATTTCTTTTTTTCCTTTTTTTAATTATAATATACACTTGTAGGTGGCTTTTATGGAAAATTTAGTAAATGAAGCATTGTTAGCAAAATCTTTTTATTTATTAGGAGATACGTTACAATTTTGTTATGATTGTAAATATTGTCGATTAAATGGCGAAAAAGAGGAAGAAAAACATTATCACATTATGCCTTCAATGTTAAATCCTAATTTTAAAAATATTCCTGTCGCGGTCAATTTATTTTATGGAGATCCTTTACTTCAAATTGATAATACAGTTCGTTTATTAAAAGAACTAGAAGCATCTGGACATACAGGGCCTGTGATTCTTATTACCAAAGGTGATTTTAAGAATTTTCCCGATATTTTCTTTCATCTTGATTTACATATTGCATTTTCTTGTTTTGGAGTAAATTCTTATTTAGATGGAAATACGATGGAACGATTGGAAAGTAATTTGCAGCAAATTAGTAAAAGAAAGTATAATTATCATTATTCTTTAGAATTTCGTCCGATTATTTATGGTGTTAATGATCAAGTAGAAGTTTTTGATAGAGTATTAGAGCTTGCGAAAAAGTATCATTTGGCAATTGGTTATTCTGGGTTACAAGGAAAAAAAGAAAGTGTTGCGATATGGCAAAAAGAAAATATTCCATTAAAACCATATCCGGGGTATACATTTGGTCATAAAAAAATTATAGATGAGAAGGTTGTGGAATTATTTGAAAAAATTGCTCGATTAAAAGGGGTTCCTATCTTTCGAAAAACAAGTTGTTTATTTTCTTATACGCATGATTTAGATAGAGATTACAATGCACATTATTATAGACCTTTTGAGGTTGGATGTTTTGGATGTGTTATGAAAGAAAAATGTTTTTCGTTTAAAAATAATTTAGATGAAAATCCTTCTTTAGAAAATATTTTACCTTTTTCTTATCAAGTAAAACAAAAGGAAAATCATGAATGTATTTTAAAGAAAAAAGGAATTTGTGAATTTCCAACTGAAGATTGTAGTCATATTTCTGGACTTATTTTGAAAATAGATGATAGAATAACAACTTCTGATGTTCGTTTAATTAAATGGTTAACTGGTTATACAGTCGATGCAGATTTTTTTGAAGATGCTCATATTAGTGAGAAATGGCTTTCAAAAAAATTAGTAAAAACAAAATAAATTGTTGTATAATAAAGTTAGGGAGGAAAGTATGAAAGAAAAAATAATGGCTGAAGTAATTCAAAAAGCCAAAGAAAATATGAATCAAGGAATTGGAGGACCTTTTGGAGCCGCAATAGTACGTGATGGAAAAGTTATAACGATTACATCTAATTCTGTTTTGAAAGATGGCAATCCTACTTGTCATGCTGAGATGAATGCAATTAAAGAAGCTTCACAAATTTTACATACCTATGATTTAAGTGATTGTGAACTTTATGCAACAGGGTATCCTTGTCCAATGTGTATGGGAGCTATTTTATGGGCTAATATTAAGACTGTTTATTATGGTTCTACTTTGGAAGATGCAACAAAGATTGGATTTCGTGATGAATTCTTCTATGATAAAATAGAACAAAAAAAGTTAGCTGATATTGTAAGTTTAGAAAATATAAATCATGAAGAATGTATTCATTTATTAGAAGAATATCAAGAAAAAGAAAGAAAAATGTATTAAATGTGTTGACTTTCAGTATATTTTCGTTTAGAATAAAACAACTAGGTGAAAGAAATGAAAATACAATATTTTATTGGTAAAAATAGTCATACAAAGATGTTACCTTTAGAAAATTTTGATTTTTTAGAGAAACAATTTGCTTTATCGATTCCTTTAATTACAAAAGTTACAATCTTTTTAAAAGAAAAGAAAAAAGAAAAACAGCAATCTATTTATGTAGGAAAAGAAATTCTTTTAACGGAGATTAAAAAAGAAAATAGTTTGTTAGAAAAATATGGAATTTCGATGGAAGATTTGGCTGATGTGTATGCTTTGGGTTTTAAAAGAGCGTGCTTATTAAATTTTAAAAAATATGATCCAATTTTAGTCGGAATGAATCAAGAAGATTTGGTTGTTCCTGATTACTTTGCATTAAAAAAAGCATTATTTGGTTGGAAAACTTTGTAATGCTTTTTTAAGAGTTTTATAATGATCTTCAAAAAAATGAATTTCATGAGATTCTAAATTTTGATAGATATTATTTTTATTTTTTCTAATTTCTTTTAATAGATACATTGCATATTCTTTATCTTTTTTTAAAATTTCTAATAAATCTAGGCAAGTGAAAAACGAAAATAAATATATAGCAATTTGATAAGAATCCGTATAAGGAATTATAGAAAAGAAAGCATTTTCATCCCATTTTAATTCTTTTTCCATACCTTTTCTTACACAATAGTTAAAGTTTACATGATGGGTATTTTTATAAGAAATATATGCACAATGAAACATAAAAAATTCATAAAATCTTTGAATTTCAATAGATAACCAATCTAATAGTAAAAGTTCTTTTTCTTTTTTGGTAATGATTTTTTGATTGTACAAATAATCTATACTTAAATAATCAAAAAATTTTCCTTCTAATTCTCTTAAAAATATACTTCTTTTAGAATTTATGGCATCATACTGAAAATAAAAGGCATGCGATAGTTCATGATTTAAAGTAACCATATCTTCATAAGTTTGAGTTTTATTAATTGAGATAAAAGGAAGATATATAGGATAATAAATAGATCGTGTAATTCCAGAATAAGTTTCATTTTGTAAATAGGTATAATCTAAAAGACCTTGATGATAATAATAATATTTTTGATAAAACTTTACCATTTCTTTATCATTTAAATAAAGTAAAAAATTTTTGGTTTCTTCTAATAAAGGCTTTGTTAATTTGGGGTATATAGGATTATCTGTATTATCTTCTATTTTAGAAAAACAAAATGAAGCATTTAAAATGTTTTTTAGAATGTCTTTAGGAATGTATTCATGAATTTGGAATTTTTCTTCTTGATGAACTTTTAAAGAAGGAAAACGATGAAAAAGAGAGAAAAACTCTAATTCTTGAACGGTTTCTTTGGTTTCTTTTATTGTATTTTGTAAGTCTTTATTTTTATCGTGTTTTAATAAGTGTTCTAATTTTTTTAATTCAAAATAATTCCATTGTTCCATAATTTTCTCCTTGCCATTAAGGTATTATTTTATAAGGAAAAGGTGGAAAAGTAAAGAAAAATTAAAATAATAGTAAATACAACGTATACATTATCAAGATATGGAAAATTAAGTCCAAGAGAAGAATTAATAAGACAAGCCAAAAAATTAAGAAAAATCAAATATGAAATAGATGATATATCATATCTCCTATATTTTTAATCTCGTTATTTTTTTGTTCTATTTTATATCGTTCTTTATAAAACTCTTTAAACTCTATATTTTAAATTTTTTAAAATTTAAAATATAAATGTAAATTAAATGACAAAATTTGTAAAAATTTATACTTTTTCAGCAGCTTTTCATTGATTCGGGGGGGGGTATATGTGATAAACTCATTCTAGGAAACTAGGGTGATTTTTTATGAGTAATAAAAGAAAATATCAAATAGGAATAGGCTTAATAATCGCATTGTTAAGTGTAATAGGAATATCTTATGCATATTGGATGTTTACAATACATCAAACAGATGAAAATCTTGTTACTAGTAAATGTTTTGAAGTAACAATGTTAAAAGCAGGAAAAGGAATAACATTAGAAAATGCTTATCCCGTAACAGATGAAGAAGGAAAATCACAAGATGGTTATACTTTTACAATAAAAAATACATGTAATACTTTAGCTTATTATCAAGTAAATTTAGAAGAATTAGTTTTGGATGGTCAAACAAAAAGATTGGATAGTAAATATATCAAAGTAAGTTTAAATGATAGTAAAGGAAAAATATTAAGTGAATATACAAAAGTAGAGCCAACTTTGAAAGAAGAAGATACTGATGTTGAAGAAAAAATCATATCCGATAAATCTCATAAATTAACAAGTGATAGTTTAGACCCGGGAGAAGAAAAAGAATATACTTTAAAATTATGGATGGCAGATAGTACGCCAGCAATAGATGAAGTTATGAATGCAACATTTGAAAGCAAAGTAAGTGTAATAGCAAGTTATATTGAAGAGGAAGATGCAAAGAATAGAATCTTAGTAGAAATAAGTGAACCAACTGATTATTCAAAAGAAAAAGAAATAGTTACCTTTACAGTAACAAGTGATAAAGAAAATATAAATATTACGGAATATTCATTAGATGGAACTATCTATAATTCTTTAGACAAACCAAGCAACAATGTTACTGTATCATTAGATTTTACAGAAGAAACAGAATATACAATTTATTTTAAAGATTCTTTAGGAAATATAGAACCGCAAACGTTTACACCAACTAAATTAGATCAAACGGGACCAACTATTAACGTTACGGAAACAAGTGATGAAAATGGAGCAGTAGTAAATATCACATTTGAAGATTTAAAATCTGGTTTAAAAGAATATAGAATTGAAGATGGAATAAATAGCATTGATTTAGAAGAAGAATGGACAAAATTTACGGAAGAAAAAACTCAAATTGTTACAATACATTCAGAAGAAAATAAAAAAATCATAATAAAAGCAAAAGACAAATTAGATAATGTAAAAGAACAAGAATTTACCATTACAAAAGCAGATACAAAAGGACCAGAATTAACAATAGATAATCCTAAAAATGATGAATGGACAAATGAAAGTGTAATAATTCATTTAAATGCTACAGATGATATCAGTGGAGTAAATAAATTTTATTATTCTACAGATGAAGAAGAAACGAAAACTTGGAATGAAATTGATGAAGTGACACTAAATGGAAAAAATGGAACAGCAACTTTAAACATATCTAAAGAAGGAGAACAAACTATTTATATTAAAGCAGAAGATAAATTAGGAAATGAAAGTGATATAAAAGAAACTAAAGTAAAAATAGATACATCAGAGCCAAGTATTTCTTCCTTTACTACTCAAGATACATGGGGTGAAACGAATACCTTAACAGCAAAAGTAGAAGATCCAATAAGTGGAATAGCAGGATACTATTTTGGTGTTAGTAATAGTATACCAACAGTTCAATGGGTACTAGAAAACAATTATCCAACTGAATTGACAACTTATTCTGCAACAGCAAATAGCAATACTACATGGTATTTCTATGTAAAAGATCAAGCAGGAAATATAAGTTCACAAGAAGTAACTGTAAATAAAGTAGATAATGGGTTACCAAGTCAAGAGTTTTCTATTAGTTTAGATACACCAGATGGAGATAATGGATGGTATAAAACACAACCAACAATAACTATAACAGCTATAGATGATCAAAGTGGAGTAGAAAAAGTGGAATCATGTACGACAACAGATGCAAATTGTACAAATTATTCCACTTTGGAATTAGATGGTAGTAGTGGCTCTTTAAGTCGAAAAGGAACAATTACTTTACCAGATGGTGAAAACTCAAAAGTATGTGTAAAAGTAACAGATGTGGTAGGAAAAGTAAGTAGTGATTGTTCTCCTGGATATAATGTTGATGCGACACCTCCAACTATTGAAAGCGTCACTGGTAAACTTAATAGAGTTGGTATAACATTTACGGCTAATGTTACGGAAAATGGAAGTGGAATAAAAAGTAAAGCAGGATATTCTTTTACCATTAAGGATGGAAATAATACAATAGGAACTTTTATATCAGATACAGCAATTTATACTTATACAGATGTAACAGAAGGACATAGTTATACTGTAACAGTTATAGTAACAGATAATGTTGGAAATACATCCATTGAAGTAACATCAAAAAGTGTAAAAGTACTCAAAAAAGTGTCTTTAGCTGGTATGGCAGTGCCATTAGTAGAGGATGGAGAAGGGCTATATGAAGTAAATCATAAAGATGATGTATCCACATTAGGAGCAGAATGGAAATCTAAACCAGAATATAGATATGCTGGAGCAAGTCCAGATAATTATGTATGGTTTAATTGTGATGAAGGACAAATGAGTGGTGAAGCTCATTGCGAAAAATGGCGAATCATAGGTTTAGTAAATGTGAAAACAGAAAGTGGAAATGTAGAGCAAAGATTAAAAATAATAAGAGCTGATAGCATAGGGGAGTACTATTGGGATCATAAAGCCGATGAAGTAGGAAGCTCAAAAAGCGCATATGGAAGTAACGATTGGACAGATAGTCAGTTAATGGCAATGTTAAATGACAATTACTATAATAGCAATAACAATTCTTGTTATCAAGGAAGTAGCGTAAAAGTAACATGTGATTTTACTGCTACTTCAAAAATAAAAGGTTTAAGTATGTCTGCAAGAGGTATGATAGATAATAAAATTGTATGGAATATAGGAGGATGGGATGATAACATTGTAAAAACATCAGAAATATATGGATACGAAAGAGGAGAAAATGTTGATGAAGGCAGAGAAGCAACATGGAGTTTTAGTAATACGAAAAAACCAGCAACATCGAAAGTTTCATCAGAACTCTCTTCCGAATTATTCAATAGTGTGGGTCTCATGTATCCAAGTGATTATGGGTATGCGATAGGAGGAGAAAGCAGAAATTTTATAGATAATAAAACAATAGCAGGTTATGATGATAATAAAGACGATGATTGGTTATATATAGGTTATGAATGGTTATTAACGCCTTATTTGGGGACGAGAAATTCTGCCCATGTATTCTTTATTTTAAGTACTGGTACTGTGAGCTCATACTTTGCCTATTTCCGTCATGCCGTCCGCCCTGTCGTGTATTTATCATCGAAAGTGATCATATCAGACGGTGAGGGTTCTTCAAGTTCACCATTTACATTATCTGTTCAATGAGATTATTTAATCAAGGAAAATTAGTTGCATTTTTAAAAGTTTTATAATATACTTATAAACGAAAGAAGTTTTTCTGAAGTTTTAAGGAACCTCGTCTATTACTTTGGATTAACCGATTTAAAGAAAAGGAGGAAATACTTATGGCTATGTCTAAAAGTAGAAAACAAGAAATTATTAAAGAATATCGTAAAAGTGAAAATGATGTAGGAAGTACAGAAGTTCAAATTGCATTACTTACCGAAGAAATTAATAATTTAACAGAACACTTTAAGACACATATTCACGATTTTCATTCTAAACGTGGATTACAAAAAATGGTAGGAAGAAGAAAAAAACTTTTAAATTATTTAAAAGAAACAGATGTTGTATCTTATCGTGAATTAATTAAAAAATTAAATTTAAGAAAATAGGCACTGAATTTTTTAGTGTCTTTTTATTTTATAGGAAGGGTAAATATGAAAAAAGAATTTAAATTAGAATTTTTTGGAACAAATATTGTTGTAGAAACTGGTTGGCTTGCAAAACAAGCAAATGCTGCTGTGTTAGTAAGATTTAATGATACAGTTGTTTTAAGTGCGGTAGTAATGGGAAAAAATGTTGTCACACAAGACTTTTTTCCACTTCAAGTGTTATATCAAGAAAAACTTTATTCCGTTGGTAAGATACCTGGTGGATTTATTAAAAGAGAAGGACGTCCTACCGATGAAGCAACTTTAGCGGCACGAATTATAGATAGACCTTTAAGACCAATGTTTGATGAAAATTTACGAAATGAAATTCAAGTGATTAATACCGTGTTATCAGTAGATCAAGATCATTCGCCAATTATGGCGGGACTTTTTGGTTCTTCTTTGGCTTTAGGAATTTCCGAAATTCCATTTGATGGACCTGTATGTGGAGTAGTTGTTGGAAAAATTGGCAAAGAATTTATTATTAATCCAAGTGTTGAAGAGTTAGAAAATAGCAAATTAAATTTAACTGTTGCGGGTACGAAACAAGCAATTTGTATGGTAGAAGCAGGTGCTAGTGAATGTAGTGAAAAAGAAATGCTTGATGCAATTATGTTTGGGCATGAAGCAATTAAACAACTTTGTGAATTTGAAGAAAGTATTATAAAAGAAATTGGTAAAGAAAAAGTAGAACTTGATAAAGCTGAATTAGATCCTGATTTACTTACCCAAGTAAAAGAGCATGCGTATGAAAGAATTTTAGATGCGATTCAAATTAAAGATAAATTAGAAAGTGCAAATGAAGTAGAAAATATTAAAGAGGAAACCGTAGGGTACTTTACTAATATTTATTTAGAAGAAGATACCTTAGAAGAAAAAATAAAACAAGTGAATACTATTTTATATCAATTAGAAGGAGATGCAGTAAGAAGTTTAATTACGGAAAAACATATTCGTCCTGATGGAAGAAAAATGGATGAAATTAGACATTTAGATGCAATGGTCGATTTACTTCCAAGATGTCATGGTTCAGCAGTGTTTACTCGTGGTCAAACGCAAAGTCTTGCCACAACTACTTTAGGAGCGATTGGAGAACATCAAATTCTTGATGGACTTGGAATTGAAGATACCAAAAGATTTATGTTACATTATAATTTTCCAGCTTTTTCGGTTGGTGAGATTGGTCGTTATGGCTCTCCAGGAAGAAGAGAAATTGGGCATGGGGCTTTAGGAGAAAGAGCTTTGTCTTATGTGATTCCAAGTGAAGAAGAGTTTCCTTATACGATTCGAGTAGTTTCGGAAATATTAGAATCTAATGGTTCTTCTAGTCAAGCAACGATTTGTGCTGGATGTCTTTCTTTGATGGCAGCAGGAGTTCCTATTAAAGCTCCAGTTGCGGGAATTGCCATGGGGTTAATTCAAAATAAAGAAAATCCTAAAAAATATACGATTTTAACTGATATTCAAGGACTTGAAGATCACATGGGAGATATGGATTTTAAAGTTGCGGGTACAAAAGATGGAATTACGGCTTTACAAATGGATATTAAAATTAAAGGAGTTACAAGAGAAATCTTAAAAGAAGCGTTAGCTCAAGCCAAAAAAGCTCGTTTGGAAATATTAGATGTTATGACGGATTGTATCAAAGAACCACGAAAAGAATTAAGTCCTTATGCACCTAAGATTGCAACATTCATGATTGCACCAGAAAAAATCAAAGATGTCATTGGTCGTGGTGGTGAGATGATTACTAAAATTATTTTAGAAGCTAGTCATGTCAAAACAGTAAATGATAAAGATGCGGTAAAAGTAGACTTAGAAGATGATGGAAGAGTCATTATTTATCATACAGATGATAGTATTATTGAAACAACAAAACAAATGATTTTAGATGTTGTAAAAGAAGTTGAACCAGACAAAATTTATACTGGAAAAGTAACAAAGGTAGAAGATTTTGGTTGTTTTGTAGAACTTTGGCCAAACTGTGAAGGCTTAGTTCATGTTTCACAACTTGCTCATGAAAGAGTAAATAAACCAAGTGATATTGTTCATGTTGGAGATGAAATTTTAGTAAAAAGTTTAGGGTATGATAATCGTGGAAGATTAAATTTATCTCGGAAAGAAGCATTACCAAAACCAGAACCTAAAAAAACTGTAGAAAAGAAAAAATAAGCATATAAATTTCTTTTTAGAATAAAATGGAATAAGGTGATTCGAATGAATTCTCTTATTCTTTTTTTTAAAGGGTTTATTATTGGAATTGGTAAAATAATTCCGGGAGTATCAGGTTCATTACTAGCCATTAGTTTGGGAGTTTATGAGAATGCTTTAGAAAAAATAAATCATTTTTGGAAAGAAACGAAAGAAAGTATTTTTTATTTGGCACCTCTGGGAATAGGAATTTTATTGGCTGTTTTGTTAGGAAGTGGCGTTATTTTACATTTTTTAACCAAATATTATTTATTTACCATAGCGCTTTTTATTGGACTTATTTTAGGAACGGTTCCTGATTTGGTGCAAAAAGAAAAATTATCTAATTTTGATTTTGTTTTAATCTTTATGATTGTTTGGTTTTTCTTTTATATCGAAAAAAATTTTTCTTTTCCTGAGTTTATTCCTGATAAAACTATTTTTTCTTATGTTTATATTTTTATTTTGGGAATAATTGATGCTTTTACTACGGTTGTCCCAGGGATTAGTGGTACAGCTACTTTTATGATGCTTGGATGTTATTCTTTTATTTTAAATTTGTTTTCTCATCCTTTGGCATATTTTTCTTTTTCTTGTTTTTTTGTTTTCGGACTTTTTATTGGGGTAATTAGTATTGTAAAGTTGGTGTCATATCTTTTTCTTCATCATCGCCATGGACTTTGGATTTGGATTTTAGGGTTTTTATTTTCTTCTATTCTTTCTTTATTGATGAAAATTATTGATTTGGTAAATCAGAGTAATTTATTTGGGGTACTTTTATTATTTTTTCTAGGAATTTTATTTATTAATTTATTTAGAAAAGAATAAATAGGAAAAAAAGATTCAAACTATAAGTGAGGGATTTTATGGTTTGGATTTGTATTAAAATTTTTTTTGCAAGAATACTTGATGTGTCTATCGCGACGATTCGGCAAAATGTAATGCTAAAGGGACATTATTTTAAAAGTACTATTTTAGCATTTATGGAAATTTTTATTTGGTTTTTGGTAGCTAGAGAAGCATTAACTGTTGGGATTTCTTCTTTGTGGATTCCAATATCTTATTCTTTAGGGTATGCTACGGGAACTTTGTTGGGTTCTTTATTGTCTAAAAAGTTTATTAAAGGAGAAGTAGGGGTGCAAGTAATTATTGATGAAGCTCAAAAAGAGTTAATTTCTGCTTTAAAATTAAGAGGGTATTCATTTAATATATTACATTTAGAAAGTGGTTTTAAAAGTGAACCAAAGTTAATGATTTTTATTGAAGTGAATAATAAAAGTGTGAAAAAATTACAAGCTTTAATTGAAGCCATTGTTCCCGATGCATTTATTGTGATTAGTGATACCAAACAAATTATTAATGGAACTTTAAAATAAAATTGTTATAGGATTAAAAAATAATATTTTCTGGAAATTGTTTCAAAATAAAATTTTGTTTTACAAATAAAAAAAAAGTTGTTATAATACTTTTGACAGATTTAAGTGGGCAAAAACTCCCACTTTTATTATTGGAAAGGGTGAGTTATGGAAAAGTTAGATAAAATTAGAGAAGAAATATCTAAACCATTAGAAAAACTAGAGATTGTCGTGGATTCTATTGAGTATGTAAAATTAGGTTCTATGCATTCTTTAAATATTGTTTTAGATAAAGTAAATGGGATTGATTTAGATACCATTGAAAAAGCAACACATATCATTAATCCAATTATTGATAGATTAGATTTATTTGATGAATCTTATGTTTTAGATATTTCAAGCAAAGAAAGAGGGAATAGTAATGAATAGTAAAGAGTTTATTAAAGCATTAAATCATATTACAGAAGAAAAAAATATTAGTAAAGATGTTGTTTTTGAAGCAATGGAACTTGCTTTGGCGACAGCTTATAAGAAAAATTTTGGGTCTAAAACAAATGTAAAAGTAGAAATTGATCGAGAAACAGGAGATATTAAAGTGATTTCTTATTATGTTGTAGTCGATGATTTTGATGATGGAACTGATACAACAGATGAAGAAGGAAATGTGGTTCATATTCCACCAGAAATAAATGTGGATGCCCAGATATTATTAGAAGATGCTAAGGAATTAGATCCCAATGCTAAGATTGGCGACACGATTTACCGAGAAGTAACTCCAAAAGATTTTGGTCGTGTTGCGGCCGGGACAGCGAAACAAGTATTAACGCAAAAAATAAGAGAAGCTGAACGTACCCAAGTATTAGAAGAGTTTAAAGACAAACAAGGGGAAATGATGATGGGACTTTTAGCTATGGAGGATTTACGAAACTACTACGTAGATTTGGGAAAGACACGGGCTATTTTACCAAAATCAGAAATGATTCCTGGAGAAGTTGTCAAAATGGGAACCAGTTTAAGAGTTTATATTACAAAAGTAGAAGAAACTACAAAAGGACCTTTAATTTTATGTTCAAGAAAACATTATGGTTTTGTAAAACGGTTATTTGAAACTGAAATTCCTGAGTTGGCTGATGGTACAATTGAGTTATATGCTGTTGTAAGAGAACCGGGAATTCGAAGTAAAGTTGCAGTGTTCTCTAATCAAGATAATGTAGATCCGATTGGAGCGTGTATTGGAGAACATGGAACAAGAATTGCGAATATATTAAAAGAATTAAATGGTGAAAAAGTTGATTTAGTAAAATATTCAGAAAATCCTGAAGAATTTATTCAAAATGCTCTTTCTCCTGCGAAGAATGTTACTGTAAATATTACGGATCCAGTCAAAAAAGAAGCTTTAGCAATTGTAACGGATGATAATTTATCTTTGGCTATTGGTAAAAAAGGAAGTAATATTAAACTTGCAAGTCGGCTTACAAAATATAAAATTGAAATTAATTCTTTAGAAAAAATTAATGAACAAGCCAATAAATAGGTGATATTATGAAAGTTAGAAAGATTCCCATGCGAACTTGCGTGGTTACAAAAGAAAAATGTGAAAAAAGAGAATTAATTCGCGTTGTAAAGACACCAGAGGGTACAGTTTTGGTAGATCCAACGGGAAAGAAAAATGGTAAAGGAGCTTATTTGAAGTTATCTTCAGAGGTTATTTTAAAAGGAAAGCAAAATAAGGCTTTGGATCGAGCTTTAGAATGTGAAGTACCAGAAAGAATATATGAGGAGTTGCTAGAACTTTTGAAAGGATAAAGTTTATGGCAGGAAAGAAAAAAAATGCAATTTCTTGGGATGCTTATTTTATGTTAGAAGCTTTACTTTCTAGAGAACGAAGTAAAGATCCCAAAACAAGAGTGGGTGCGACAATTGTAAAGAATCACCGCGTGATTTCTCAAGGTTATAATGGAACTCCTAAGGGAATGAGTGATGATGATATGCCTTGGGATTCTTTAGGAGAACAAACAGGAGATTTAATGCAAGTAAAAGATTCTTTTGTTGTTCATGCCGAGAGTAATGCGATTGATAATACATCTATGGATTTAAATGGGGCTACAATGTATGTCACCTTATCGCCTTGTCCTGAATGTGCCAAAAGAATTGCCAATCGAGGAATTTCTAAAGTGGTATGTTTAGAAGAGTATAGCAAAAAAAATTTAAATGTCATTACCCGAAAGATATTTGAATATGCTAATGTAGAATATGTTGTCTATCAAAATTTAGAAGAATTGTATGCGGGAATGGAAGAAATTAAAAGTTATTTAGAAAGTATTAAACAAAAGAGTGTTCGAAAAATAGAAATCAAATAGAAAGGATGTGTTTATATGACTGTAAAAGAGTATGCAGAAAGTGTGAGTTTATCTGTCGCTGAAATTTTAAAAAAATGTGAAACGTTAGGAATTGATGTGAAAAAAAGTGATGATATTTTAAGCGATGATGATGTAATTAATTTAGATTTTGCAACCAATTTAATTAGTACCGAGAGTGAATCTACTTATGAAGAAGAGGATTCCATGGATGAAGTGGTAGAAGAATTAGTGCAATCTACAAATGTTCATACGATGGATCCTGATACAAAAAAGCAAAAACTCAAAAAAAGAAGTGAACTAGAAAATAGTAAATCGGAATATTTAAATAAAAGAAAAGAAATGTATAAGCATAAAGAAAAATTAATGACCAATCAAAAACAAGAAGATGTGGTTCTTTATAAAAATGGTATGACTGTTTCTAGTTTAGCAGAAGAGTTAGGAATTAGTGGAACTGATATTATAAAAAAACTTATGGGTCTTGGGATGATGGTGAATTTAAATCAAGAACTTGATTTTGAAAATGCGGAAATTATCGCGTTAGATTATGGAAAAACATTAAAGAAAGAAGAAACGCAAGATGTTACTAATTTTGAAGAATATGAAGTTAGTGATAATGAAAGCGATTTGGAAATACGCCCAGCTGTTGTAACTATTATGGGACATGTAGACCATGGAAAAACAACTCTTTTAGATTATATTCGCCATAGTAAAGTAGTTGATAGTGAATTTGGTGGGATTACTCAACATATTGGAGCTTATCAAATTACTCATAACGGAAAAAAGATTACCTTTATTGATACCCCAGGACATGCCGCATTTACAGAAATGCGAGCAAGAGGAGCAAGTGTTACTGATATTGTAATTATTATTGTTGCCGCGGATGATGGCGTTATGCCTCAAACCAAAGAAGCTATCGATCATGCTAAAAGTGCTAATGTTCCAATTATCGTGGCAATTAATAAAATTGATAAACCAAATATCAATATTGAACGAGTTACTGAGGAAATGGCCTCTCTTGGCGTGACACCAGAAGCTTGGGGTGGTGATACACCATTTATTCCTATTTCAGCTCATACGGGTGAGGGAGTAGATTTATTATTAGAAACGATTCAAACCATTAGTGAAGTAAATGGGTATAAAGCAAATCCAAATCGTTATGCTATGGGTTCAGTTATTGAATCTAAGGTTGATAAAAATATTGGAGGAGTTGCTTCTTTGTTAATTCAAAATGGAACATTGCGAATAGGAGATCCAATTGTCGTTGGAACATTCTTTGGACGTGTTAGAACTATGAAAAATGATTTGGGTGTTCCGATTGTTGAAGCTGGACCTTCTACTCCAGTAGAAATTACAGGAATTTCTGATAATCCTAGTGCTGGAGATAAATTCATGGCTTTTGAAACGGAAAGTGAAGCAAAATCTGTAGCTTCTAAGAGAGCGGCAGCGCAAAAAAATGCCAAAAATAAAAAAGAAGTTGTTTCCTTAGATGACTTATTTGCTCAAATAAAATCAGGTCAAAAAGAGATTAATGTTGTTTTAAAAGCAGATGTTCGTGGTAGTGAAGAAGCTGTAAAAAATGCTTTAGAAAAAATAGATGTAGAAGGGGTAAAAGTAAAAGTTATTCGCAGTGGAATTGGAACGATTACGGAAAGTGATGTTGTTTTAGCCAATGCTTCTAATGCGATTGTGATTGGATTTAATGTCATGCCTTCTAATATTACCAAAGAAGTAGCAAAAGAATATAATGTCGATATTCGTTTATATACAATTATTTATAAAGTAATTGAAGAAATGGAACTCGCTATGAAGGGATTATTAGAACCGGAATTTGAAGAGAAAATTTTAGGAAATGCAGAGATTAGAAAAATATTTACGTTCTCTAAAGTAGGAAAAATTGCCGGATGTTATGTTACGGATGGAATTATGAAGAGTGGAGCAAAAGCTAAAGTGGTTAGAGATGGAGTTATTCTTTATGATGGAAATATTGCTTCAATTCAAAGAGAAAAAGATCAGGTAAAAGAAGTGAAAAAAGGATTTGAATGTGGAATTACATTAGAAAACTATAGTGATATTAAAGAAGGAGATACCATTTTAAATTATGAAATGGTTGAAATAAAAAGATGAGTAAAATTAAAATAGAACGTATTAATTCCGAATTGGTAAAAACAATATCAGAAACGTTACTTTTAGAAACAAATGATGAATTTTTAAAAACTATTACGATTACAGGAGCTGATGTTTCTAATGATTTATCTTTTGCCAAAGTATTTTTTACAAGTATTCTTCCAAAAGAAAAAGAAGAATTAGAAAAAGATATGAATGAAGCAGCTGATATGATAAGAAAGTTTGTTGCTGAAAAAATGGATTTAAGACAAACTCCAAAATTAAAATTTATTTATGATGAATCTATTGAATACGGAAATAAAATAGAACATATTTTAGAAAAAATTTCGGAACAAGAAAAAAAGCGATTGGAATAATCGTTTTTTTATGATGTTAATCGCTTTGTCTTACTTCCATAATAACCGGTAAAATCATTGGGTGTCTTCCAGTTAAGGTACTAATGTAAGGAGATAAATCTAAAATAATTTGATTTTTTAAATCGGTATAACTATAGCTTCCTTTCATAAAGCTTTCTCGTACAATAAATGTAACTTTCTTTTCGATTTTATCAATTAAATCAGCATTTTCATTTACCATTACAAATCCTCTTGTAGTTACATTTGGTTTAATTAATAGTTGTTTTTTTAAAGGATTTACATTAATAATAGCCATTAAAATACCATCATGACTCATAATTTTTCGTTCTTTTACGACTGAAGAACCAACATCACCAATTCTAGAACCATCGACATAGACATCTCCCGCTGTAACACTTTCTCCGCGTTTTACTCCTTCACTGGAAAGTTCGATGACATCTCCATTTTTACATACAAAGATATTTTCAGAAGGAATTCCACAATCTTCAGCAATTCCTTTGTGAGCCATTAGCATTCGATATTCGCCATGCATAGGCATAAAATATTCAGGGTTTACTAAACGAAGCATAAGTTTTAATTCTTCTTCTTTGGCATGTCCAGATGTATGAATATCACTAAATTCTTCATTGGTAAATACTTTTACACCTTTTAAATATAATTTATTTATGATTTTATTAATACTTGCGGCATTTCCGGGAATTGGTTTAGATGAGAAGACTACTAAATCATCAGGGAGTAGGGAAATTTGTTTATGCACTCCGTTAGCTATTCGCGATAAAGCGGCGAGAGGTATCCGAATAAGGTACAT
>CANQEG010000020.1 GCA_947594705.1 uncultured Bacilli bacterium
GGGATTTTCGTTTCAATTCGTAATGCCAACATTACCCATAATGAAGGCAAAACTTCTTTAAAACTCAAATCGTGTCAAAACAACAAAGTGATGCATTCCATTTTGTAATACAACATGAATAATCGCCGGCAATAAAACTTCTTTTAAACCTTCATAATTCGTTTGTAACCCATACGCATCAAATTGATATTTTTTAAGTGTTTCTACCAAATCATAAGCACTGCAACCATTCCCATCTGTATGGGTATCTTCTCTTAAACGCATGAAAGGAACATACCCTTTATAAAATTGAATAATATAGGAAAGACAACTTATCCCACAATCTTTATAATCTCGTTGTAACACCTGCTTCATAAAAAGTCCTCCTACTTATATATTCCAGAAAAAAATCAAAATCCCTTTTTTTAAAATGAAAAGAAACCAAAAAAAAGAAAATATCAATTATTTTTTGACATTTTCTATGTAAATTTACATTATTTTACAAATATTAGAATAAAGGTGCAAACAATCTTAAAATAGCTTGCCAAATAGATTTGATAAAGCCAACTTTCACATCTTTATCGGTTAATTCTTTGCAATCTGAAAACGTTTTTTCAAAATCTTCATAAATATGCTCAATTTCTTTGACTTGTTCCATAAAAATTCCATTTTCAAAATGAAGATACAAACTGCGATAATCCATATTAATAGTTCCTACTACCGCTCTTACATCATCAGATAAGAATACTTTGGAATGAACAAATCCTTTCGTAAATGTATAAATTTTGACTCCACTTTCATGTAATACAGGAAAAAAGGAACATGTTTGGGTATAAACAATTTTTTTATCAGGAATTCCCGGAACAATAATTCTTACATCGACTCCTCTTTTACTAGCCCGACAAAGAGAATTTACCATATCCGTATCAATAATCAAATAAGGAGTCATGATATAAAGATAATCTTTAGCACTATTAATCATATTCATATAAACATCTTCACCAATTAAATCCGGATGAAGTGGCGCAACCCCATAAGGAATCACATACCCTTTTTGGCCCTTTTTCCCTTTAAAATCATATTGAAATTGCAAAATGTCTTCATCATCGTGCTTAAAAGCATTCCATAAAGTTAAGAACATGACGGTAAGATTCCAAACCGCATCCCCCTCTACTTTAATGCCATTATCTTTCCAAATTCCTAAGCGACTATTTAAATTAATATATTCATCACTTAAATTGACTCCACCAGAAAAAGCCACTTTTCCATCAATAATTGTCATTTTACGATGATCACGATTGTTCATAAATATTCCCCTAAAAGGACTTAAACGATTGAAAGGAACACATTGAATTTTAAATTTGGCCAGTTCTTTATAATAATTCGGTGGAAGCATTGCAATACTTCCCATATCATCATACATCACTCTAACGATTACTCCCTCTTGGGCTTTTTCTTTTAAAATATCCAAAATACCATTCCACATAACCCCTTCATTAATAATAAAGTATTCCATAAAAATAAACTTTTCGGCTTTTTTTAATTCTTTTAATAATTCAGGGTAAAAATCATCTCCCAAAGGATAATACGTAACATCATTATTGGTACTCACCACATAATGTGTTCGATTCATTATATACTTAATATTATCTAATTTTTTATCTATAATCTCTGTTTGAATTTCTTTCTTAGGGACTAAATATTTTTGATATTCCTCTTCATAATGAAAAATATTTTTTAACAATTTATTTTTCGAATAATTTTTTCCTAACGTAATAAATAAAATCGTTCCAAAAATAGGAAAAATTAAAATCAATATCATCCATGGTAAATCATTTGATAATCTCGTACTATCTTTTAATAACCCTAAAACAATGAAAATACTCGCCAAACTATAAAGAAGCGTAATAATCCCAAGATACTTGTAAAAAAAGAGCCGTATCAAAATAGCAAACCCAAATTGTAAAATAACCCCAATAAAAACTATCAAAACCCGTTTTACTGCAACGAACATAACTAACTCCTATCTATATTTTATTTTCTTTTCTGTTTTTTCTTTTCTTTTTCTTTTCTTTTTTTCTCTTTTTGTTTTAATTCTAACTTTCTTAAAATAGCAAATTCTTTTTCATGATTTTTCAGCAAACTAGGAAACGCTTTTAATAATCGTTTTGGTAAATGAAAAAATGATTTTTTTTGGCTTTTTACCATCTTTTCAAACATTCCTGGTAATTTCGCTAATTTTTGATTTTTTAAATCTTCCACCACAATAATTTGATGGCGAAGATGATAGGCAACAATCGAAGAATATATGAAATCTAACATAAATAAAACAGCAATTACAATAGAAAGTCCAATCAAAACTCCATCTTTTAATTGTAATAGAAAAGAACCAATATAAGGATTTAAAACATAAATAATAAGAAGAGTTCCTACTCCAAACAATATGGAATTTTTAAGACAAATTCTTCCTTGAAAATTAAATTTTTCATCACTATAATCCCACCATTTATTATGAAATATCTTCTCTAATCCATAACCAACAATATATTCTAAAAAAGTCGTAACAAAAATTCCTAACAAAAAGACCATAAGCCAATGCTTTCGAAGGGGATTTAAAAATAGAATCACCAAAATAGACCCGACCCCAAAAATAGGAATAATAGGTCCACAAAAAAAGCCTCGATTATTAAATCTTTTTTCATCAATCGCACATTCTATCATTTCCACTACATACCCAAGGACACTAAACAATATAAATTTCATAAACCAAAAGCACACTTGATACATAACAATCACAACTTTCAATCTTATTATAGCATGAAAAAACCTATTTCATGTAATAAATTTTCTAATTCCTACATATAGTACAATAGAAATGGAAAGTGATATTATGATGAATAAACAAAGTGTTTGGTTTGTTACCCTATTTAGTTTAATTTTAGTATTATCTATTTATTATGTCACGTTAAATGACTCTAGCTTGCAAAACATCTTAGAAAACATCAGTAATTCAGATTCAGCTCCCGTAAGTGTAAATGTAGAAGAAAGTTCTCTTTTAGTCGCCTTACGAGTAGAAGAAGATGAAAATGTTTTAAAAGAAATGGAAAATTATCAATCTATATTATTAGATAGTACCAAAACTAGTGAAGAAAAAAGTAATGCCTATAATTCTTTAATGGCCTTAAATCAAAAAAAAGGAGAAGAAGAAAAAATTGAAAAGAAAATCAAAGAAGAATTGCAATTAGAAAGTTTTGTAAAAGTGAAAAATGATACCATTAGTATTGTTATCTCCAAACAAGAACATAATAGTACTTTAGCCAATCAAATCATTCGTACAGTTCAAAATCTTTATGACAAAGAAAAATATATTACCGTAAAATTTCAAAATGCCTAGGACACTTCCTATTTTCCCACATAAACTATTTTAGAAGATGAGTTTTATGGGGAAGTAGGTGAAAACTTGAAACAAAAAATATTAACACCACGAGAAAAAGAAATTTTTGAAATGTTAATCCAAAATAAAACAACCAAAGAAATTGCCCAAAAATTAAATATCAGTGAAAAAACTGTCCGCAACCACATTTCAAATACAATGCAAAAATTAAGTGTGAAAGGCCGAGCAAGCGCGGTTGTTGAATTATTACGTTTAGGAGAGATTAAAATATAATCTTTCTTTTTCTTTATCATGAAAACGATTTAAAATCATACATTTTAATAAGGTGATCTTATGTTAAAAGAATCCATAAAAAGAAAACTTATCATCACGACATTTGCTTTAATTATTTTCTTTGTTACAATGAGTTTTCCTAAAACCGAAGAAGAAATCAAAAATGTAACGATTTCTTACCAAAGTGAAAATACAACACCCATTTATTTACTCGATTCCACTTCTTTTGTAGTAAGAACCAATTTACATGTAAAAAGTGAAGAAAAAATAGCCAAAGCCAAAGAAATATTATCTATTTTAACCATTGGTAGTAAAGATAGTATTTATATTCCTACTATTTTTGAACCAATTATTCCTGAAAACACCAAAGTTTTAGGCCTTACTTTTCAAGATAAAACCATCAAAATAAACTTCAGCAAAGAATTATTAACGATTCCCAAAGGGTATGAAGAAAAATTAATCGAATGTATCGTCTATAGTTTAACCCAATTACCAGATGTTACAAGCATTTTAATTTTTGTCGAAAATAATTTATTAGAAGAACTTCCCAATTCTCATAAAAAACTACCACCTTTACTCACCAAAGATATCGGAATTAATAAAACGTATCATTTAAATAGTTTAAAAAACGTTAGTAAAACAACAGCGTATTATATTGCCAAAGAAGATAATATTTCTTACTATGTTCCTGTAACTCTTTTAGAAAATAATGACAAAGAAAAAGTAGAAATTATTATTGAAAGATTAAAAACTCTTCCTAGTGAACGAACAAATTTAATAAGTTATTTAAATGCCTCGACTGAACTTTCACATTATGAAGTATTAGAATCAGAAGTAATACTTAGCTTTTCTCCTCTTTTATATGAAGGACTTGCCTCAGAAGAAATCTTAGAAGAAGTCAAATATGCCATTAGTTTATCGATTGAAGATACCCTACAAAAAGAAACGATTTTTAAAGAATAAAAAAAGAAGATTATCTTACGAATTGTAAAATATGCTCTTCTTTTATACTGGCAATTTGAATCGTTGGCATTGTTTTAGCAAAACGTGGTCGAATACGATCACTATCTGCTTGTGGTTCACGATATGCATTATCATGTGCAAGGAATTCATCCCCTTTTGCTCCAGCCGCTCTAAAACTTAAATAAGGTCGTGTATAAAGTTGATATTCTCCTTCTTTCGCTTCTACATACAATCTATCTAAAACAGCATCAGATACAGAACAAACTTTACCTATGGCATTTAAATATTTCCCATTCGAAACCACTTCATATTGCCCTCTTTTCATCAATTGTTGATAAATATTACTTCCGGCATAACCACGCCATTTAATACTATTATTTCTAGCACAGAAATGATTGGCAAGTAAATACCC
The DNA here is from genome assembly GCA_947594705.1 of uncultured Bacilli bacterium. Taxonomy (GTDB): domain Bacteria; phylum Bacillota_I; class Bacilli_A; order RF39; family UBA660; genus Ventrenecus. The sequence goes on from CANQEG010000020.1 coordinate 5,022, forward strand.
TGAACAATACGTAATTCCTCTAGAATCATCAGATTCATATACAGCAACAGCTTGAATAGCTTTTAACTGTTCCATAGTAATTCCAAAATAAGGAAGAACTTTAGCAATTTTTTCTTCATTTGAAATCAAAGATAAACGATAAAAATCTCTAGCAACTTCATAAATATTTTGATAAGGACTCCCATTTAATGTAGATTGTTCTATACATTGTTTAGCAATTTCATTAAAATCATGGAAATTTGTACGATAAATTTTTAAAACTTCCGTAAGAATTCCTTCATCACTATAAGTATTGGAAGCATCGTTTTGCTCTTCTTCTATTTCTTCAGTGGGTTCGCTTACAATAGTATTTGCTTCTTCAGTAATATTTAGAGCTTGTTCTTCTTCATCGGCACTTAATTTTACCGGTGCTTTTTCATCTACCACAATAACGCTCATAGTATCTTCAATAGAATTTTCAGAGGAAGTATCATCGACAGTTGTTGGAAAAGCTTCAACAGTCGTATCAGCATAAGCTGGGGTAACTGCTTTTAAAGTTGCTGCCAGCGTGAGTAAAAATAATTTTTTATTTAACATTTCTTTTTTCATCATTCATCCCCCTTTTATTTTGTTAATACTCTTTCTTTTTTCACAATATAGCAAAGTCCACGATCACACAATATTTGGTGAAAATAGTCATCCGTAAGTTCATTGTATGGTTCATAGCCATCTACATATTTAGAAGCTGGTATATAAGTTCTTAATAAATATTTATTTCCGTTTGGCACTAACTGAATATAATTATTTCCTTCCACATAAGTAGAACAACTTCTAAATTCTATACAAGTTCGCACTCTAAGTGGTGTAAGTCCTAAATCTTTGGTATACCCGTATGCTACCATAGCATCTAAAAAACCATTATTTGGAGTTCCTAATTTATTTTGATATAAATCTCTTGTAACAACTTCAAATTGACCCCGAACAAAATATTGGTCAAATGCATCTCCACCATATTTAGAGTATCCTGGGTCTTTGGTTCGGGCAATATTAGTATCCGTAACTCCAAACGAATCAACATAATCTCCTACTGTTACAAAACCAGTTGTCTCATCTTTATATTGTTTCGATTCAGAAATCGTAATGGCTTCACAAGCTACAATTTCTTCTTCCGTCATTCCCCAACGTTTTTCAATATAATCTAATTTTTTCTCTCTTGGCATTGCCGCGATTAAATACCAAACTTTAATTACTTGTTCTTCCGTATAAGGAATTGAATATTCTTCACTCGCTAAAACACATTCACTCACAAAGCGGTCAAAATCTCTCTGAGCAAGTCCATATTTATTTCGAATATATTCAGTAATTTGCTCCACAGTTGGCACATTATGTTCTTCATAATATTCAATAGTTGGTTCTGGTTCTGTTTCAGGTTCAGTTTCCACTGGTGCAGCAGTTGTTTCTTCTACTCTTTCTTCTTCAATTTCTTGAAATGTAGGATTCACGATTACTTCTGATTCCTTATTTTTAATATTACTCATTAAATAATCAAATTCAGATGTATTTTCAATAGTAATAGTAACTTCTTCTGGTTTGGCATCTTTCTTTTGAATCCCACTATAAAAAGCACAAGCAAACCCTAATGCAATCAATGATTTTTTTAATTTTCGGATGGTATCTATTTTATTATTTGTTGACATAAAAAAGCCCCCTTTTTCTTCGGTTAGTTATATTAGCACATAACTTTACATTTGTCAATCATTTTTTCTTAATTCGTGTAAAGCTAGCTGAATAGGATGATGTCCAGCCCTATTTTTATCATAATTCATGGAATATGGTGGAAAAGAAATATTATACTCTTTTATCTTTTCTTGAATAAAGAATTGAATTCTCTTCTTATCTTGTTCTTCTACACCCACATAATTTTTTAAAAAATGCTCTATATTTTGGGAAAGCATAGATCGGTCAAAAAATATCGAATGTAATTCCTCTATACTATGTAATTCTTCTAAATAAGAAGGTCTCATAACCGGAATATGTAACATCCGAATATCAGACATATCACGATAATAAATATTTAAATCTTCATCCACCAAAAAGTTTTGCGTATGAGCAGATTCAAAATAAATTCCTTTAGAAGCATAAAAAAGCCAAATATCAATCATTTTAAAAATAATTTTTAACATTTTATCTTTCGAAAAAGTTTGGGTAACAATTAAATAAAACCATGGATACAATAATTTGTTTGGATACTCTCGAATAATATAATTATAGATTTCTTCCTCTCCATATACACAAGTTTCATGAAGAATATAAAATTCCTTATAAGGATTTTCTTGAAGCATCTTAGTAGCAATTTCACTTCTTTCTAATTCTTTATTTTTTAAATCGCGAATACTTCTTGTAATTTGTCTTAAAATAGCCAATTTATAATATTTCTTTTCCTTTAACGAAAACACCGTTCTAGTAGAAGAAGTAGGCGCAACAGGTTCGTATTTTATTACTTTTTCCCGTGAAATATTTAAATCATCTAACGTATCTGGATGAATTGGAATTACTTTTTCATTCACTTTTATAAAAGGAAGTAAATAAACGCCTTTTTGATAGCATAACGATGTATCATTGATTTTAGAAAGAGGACTATAATTTGAAATATTTATATGTTCTAACTGAATATCATAATCCGGTTTCTCACTTTTTTTAAACTCTAATTTTTTTAAAAGATAACAATATATTTTTTTCACTTTTTGCGGTAATTCTTCTAATAAATTAGAACCAAATTGCCTTTTCATAAAATCTTCAAAATTCACAGGAATCGTTGTTTTTATTCGTGTTCTAAACGGAATCGAATACATATCACACAAATAATTTAAAATCATAATAAACCCGAAATATTCTTGAATGAGCTTCGTAAGAGTAGAATCATGAATTAAATTTAGTAATTCATTTACACTTGTAATTGCATAATGATGATTTTCTTGACTACATAATAACAAACTTTCATAAATAATTTGAAACGCATGATTTTTATAATATTTTTTTACATCAGAAATATCATGAAACTTTTTTCCTTCTATTCTTTCCATTTCTTGTTTTATTTTTTTTATGGTATTCTGTTTCTTTTCTTCATTTCGATATTTTGAAATATAGGAAATGGATTCTTCAATATAGGAACATAAAAGACTAGTATATTTATGTGTCAAAGGTTTTTGAAAATAAATCCATTCCGCAGTATCTTCACTATTTAAATAAGAAGTATAATAATGAAAAAAGGAATTTACATCTTTCTTTGTTTGAAATAAATGATACATCATACGTTCATTTCCATGAGTAATTGGTTCTCTTATTGTTTTATTTTGAAAAATCAACTCATAAACTACTTCTTCATTTACTTCTCCCTGAACAAACCGATGCGATATAGAATCATGTACAAAATCACGATACGTATCTAAAACTTTCGTAAATATGGATTCACTTAATTCCTCATATACTTCTAATTCTTTGTCTTGATAAATAAAATTAATATCTATATCACTATCTAAAAGATTAGTTTCTCGAGCAAAACTATTGCTTAAATAGATTCCTATTTCTTTTTCATTTAATTGTAATTTTTGAATAATCTTATTCCATAACTCCATTATAATAGTATTATGTTCTTTCATAATATCAAATACCTGAGTATAATCTTTTTGTGATAAAAGCAAAGCATATTTTTCTAAGATTTCTTTTTTCTTTGGAATATACCATTTTCTTAGTTCCAAAATTATATCTAAATATTCTTGATACGATAAAATATGTTCCACATGAAAAGAAATTGTTTTCATTGATTTTTCCCCCTGACTTTTAATACATCTACCAAAATTATATCAATATTTTTTTTCTTTCACAAGTTTATGATGTTTTCTTTATGGCAATCGCATAAAAAAATCCGAGAAAAACTATTGACATGAAATAATCTCCTATAAACAATAGCAATAATCAATTTAGTAATTGTTTTTTTAAAGCGTATAATGAAATAAGATTTTTAACTTCAAAAACAAGAAAATTTTTGTTTAAATTCCCTATTTTTAGGATTATTCTTACTTTACGTCAAATTTTTATGCGATTGCCTTATGTTTTCTTCACCAAAGTATATCTTTTTTGGTCAGACATTTGCCATGGTGCAAAAACCTTTCCTTCTGTATGTCCCGAAATCATAAAATTAGTAAACCCTTCATTAGCTAAAAAATCTTCATTTTTTTCTAAACATTTAAGAAGCCTAGAAATCACACTAAGCCAAATAAAATCAGGAATTTTTTGATAATGTTTAGGAATAAACGCAAGAAATTCTTCTTCTTTTAAACCAATTGATTTTAAAAACTGAATCCTTTCTCTTCGAGAAATTTGATACTCTAGAGAATGAATTTGATAAACTTGATATTCTTTAAAATTAGAAAGACTTAGGTTTCTTAAATCAAACCATGGAATTTCATATCTTTCATGTACATCAATTCCTTTCGAAACTGCATCAATATAAATTCTTTTTCCTAAATCTACTCCAACTGATATTCCTGCCCATCTCTCATATCTTTTGGTTGGAAGACAATTCAAATTAAATAAAACTAATACCCCCAAAGGATCACACGCCTTAACTTTAAGAAAAGTTTGATAAAAATTTTTACTTTCTCCTGAATTTTCAATTTCCAAAATAGGCCTTCTCCCCTTTAACGTATCTACCCGATTCTGTTGAAAATGATTCCAAAAATCCTTATTTTCAAAATATTCACTTTCTTTTTCTAAAATAGTCAAATCTCTAATAGGACTTAACTCAGGAAAAAAATATAATAAATATAACATATCACTTGTTCGATAATATTTTAACATTTTTTCTATATCATTCAACTGATTTATACTTAACATAACAATACTCCTAAAATTTCTTAAAAATTATTCTATCACATTGAAAACAATAAAAAAACAAAAACTCATTAAAGTTTAAGTTTTTTAGAAACAAAAATTTTTAAAATTCTTTTTTACAAAATATAGCAACTGATATTTTATAAGAAACAGAAACCATAATAATTGCTACTATGATTAAAATTATGAGGAAATAATCTTCTAAAAAGGCGAAAGATTCTAAAATATTGGCTAAATTCACAAAATTGGCAAGGAAACTACCAATAATAATTATTCCAAATACCAGTAAAAAGATACCAATTCTTGCTTTTTCCACCCCAAATTTATAAATAATGGGATACATAATTGTTAAAACCAATAATGTTCCGAATATTGTCCCAAACATTGTTACTAATATTTGTTCATAAAAAATCGTTTGCGTATTTACATAAGAAATAATAAAAGATAACATAATTGTAATTATTGAAACAATAAGAGTCATTAAAATTGTTGTGATATATTTAGATTTTACACTATTTTTTCTTCCATTAGGAAGTGAAATAGAATAAGCATCCCAATGATTATAATGATCATAACTAAATGTGGAAATCATTATCATGACACACAGAAACGGTAAGATAAACGATATATCCATTTTATTCATGAAACCCATTATGGCATAAACAACAATTAATACGGCTAGCAATTTAAAATTGCTTTGAATCATGGCCAAATCTTTTTTAATAAATCCTATCATTATTTTTCCCCCTTAATCATTAAAACCATAAGGTCATCTAAAGTGATTTTATCAATAATAGAAATATGATATTTAGTTTTAAATTCTTTTTTATCAGGAATCAATACTTCATATTCATATTTTGATTTTTTATATTTAATATAATCTTTTTTATTCATATCTTTAAACTCTTTTTCTGTACATTTTACGATTCCATAGTTATCTAATAATTCATTCGTAGTTTTAGAGAAAACAATTTCACCATTATTTATAAAAGTAATATAATCCGCTATGTGTTCTAAATCGGTAGTAATATGACTAGAAAGTAAAATAGAACACTCCTCTTTTTCTATAATGTTTTGAAATATCTCAATCACTTCCGCACGTGCTACCGGATCTAATCCCGAAGTTGGTTCATCTAATATTAAAAGTTTAGGATGATGAGACAATGCTGTTGCAATTTCTAATTTTTTTCGCATTCCTTTAGAAAAAGTTTTAATTTGTTTATTTGGTAATAATGAAAATTCTTTTAAATATTCATAAAACTTATTTGAATCCCAATTTTTATAAACACTTTTCATTGAAAAATTAATATCATTGGGAGTAAGAATTTCTGGAAAAAACATATCATCTAAAACAACACCAATATCTTCCTTGATTGTTTTTTCCTCTTTACGATTGTCTAACCCAAAAACTTTAATTTCTCCCGTATAAGATTGAATAATATCTAATATTGCTTTGATTGTCGTTGTTTTTCCAGCTCCATTTTCTCCAATAAACCCCATAATCATTCCTTTAGGTAAACTAAAAGTTACATTTTTTAATTCAAAGTTTTCATACTTTTTACATAAATTTTTAATTTCTAAAACAGGTTCCATTTTTAATTTTCCTCCTCAAACAATATTGTTATCATTTCTTTTAATGTATTTTCATCTATATGATTCATCTTAGCAATAGTAACTGCTTTAAAAAGAAGTTCTTCAATCTTATTGAATTGTTCTTCTAAAGCAATATCTTTATTGATTCTAGCAACATAAAATCCTTTAGAAGGAACATTTTTTAAATACCCCTCTTTTACTAATTCCTCATAAGCATTTTTCGTAGTAATCACACTACAACGAAGATCTTTCGCTAAAGTTCTAATCGAAGGTAATAATTCATTTTCATGAAGTTCATTTGAAACTATTTTTACTTTAATTTGTTCTTTGATTTGTTCATAAATAGGAACTCCACTATAATTACTAATTATAATTTCCATAGCTCACCTCTTTGTATATATGTATTATATACAGAATATATACGGTTTGCCAATAAAAAAGACTATCATTTTTGATAATCTTCATATATACTTTTTTTATTTACAATAATGAATTAAATCATTCACTGTTTTTTTGCTATTTTTTTCAATCATCCAATATTCATTTTCTTCATCAAAATTACACCGATACACATCATAAAAAGGTGTATCATAATAAATCACATTCCCAATCGTAGTTGTCCTTGTTCTAAACATAGGAGCTTCATGATGCCATTTTACATTAAGATAATCCGTAAATAACAATATTCCCATAATCAAAGCAAAAATTCCAATTACAAGTACGAGTCGTACAGGCCATAACAATCCCTTTAATATTCTGACAATTCCAATCATAAAAAGAATCATTCCTAACACCGAATAGATAGACCCCCAACTACTTTCACTTGGAAAAATCATAATAGCAGAAAGACATATAAATAATCCAAAAATAAGAAAAATAACAGAAATAATTTGATTATATTGAGTAATTTTTTGAAAAGAATAATGAATCGTATTTCCAATATTTTCTTCAAACTTTTCTTGAGATTCTTCCTCCTCTACTTTTTTTCCACTCATTAAATCATTTAAAGTAATATCTAATTCTACACATAAAGGTTGAAATAAAGACAAATCTGGCATATTCCGTCCATTTTCCCAATTTCCAATTGTTCGATCTGATACTCCTAACTTTTCAGCAAGTTCTTGTTGTGTAATTTTTTTCTTTCTTCGACATTCTGCAATAAACTTACCAATTTTTTCTTGATTCATACTTTTCTCCTCTCCAATAGTATTTTATAATAACAGAAGCAAAATTCACAGGAAATGAATCAAGGGTAAGAAAAACTACTTTATTAATAATCAGTAGTGAATCTTCTTTGAACTATCAAACTCTTTCTTTTCGTTTCATTTACTAACTCTTCCATTGTAAAATTTAAAAGTTCTGCTAAATATAATAGTTCAACTAAAAGTTCTTTGCCAATATCTTTATTTAAATTTTTACGAAATAAAACTCCCAAATCATATAGTTTTAAAAAAGTTTCATTCATATTTGTATGACAACAAATAGGAAATTGTTCATCTAATTTTACATCTAATATATTGCAAAAATAAAGAATCATAAAAAGACAATCAATATATTCTTCAAGAACTTTACTTTTATTAGGTTTCTTATTTGACCAAAACTTAAAACATTTTGTTTCATTAGCTAACTCTCCAATTTCAACCGATAATTCCAAATGATACTTTTGAATCACTTCTAAAGATTTTATATCATACCTTTCAGCAAATAAACTATCTAAAAATTTTGTTTCTTTATAAATATCTTCTAATTTTTGAAACATAGAAACCTCCATTTAAAACTTATCATTTCTTATTTCTAAGAAAAAGTACGACAACTATTCACAAATGCTTCAAATATTTTTCTCATACTTTCTTCATTTTTAATCAATTCGGGATGCCATTTGATTCCAACAATAAACTTTTTATCAGTCATTTCAATTCCTTCAACAGAGTGATCTAAGGGACAAATTGCACTGATACTATACCCTTTTATAGAATCTTCTTTCGCTACCATATTATGAAAACTATTCACAAGAATTTTTTCAGTTCCCATAATACTATATAATCGAGAATTTTTATTTATTCTAACTTCATGTGCTTCTCTTATTTCTTCTTTATAATGAATACCTAAAGTATCTTGATATAACTTACCACCTAATGCTTCGACCATATCATTAAATCCACAACATATTCCTAATAATGGTTTATCATTTTCTATACAAATTTTAGCAATTTCCTTTTCATAAGAATTACTAACAAGTCCACCTTGTAATACCACTCCATCCACAATTGAAAGAATATCTTTTAAATTATTTATGTCTTCTTCACTTAAACCATCATTATGAAATCCACTTTTTTGATATTGGTGATCTTGAGGCATAATGCCAATACATAATGCTCCAAACTCATTTATACATTCTTTAATATCATCATTAACTTCTATATAATTCCAGTAATCCGTAGTATTATCTGGTTTTCCAACAATTCCAATAATTACTTTTTTCATAAAATCAAACCTTTCTTTTTATCATTGTAATATATAATAAATATTGTTTCAAGAAGGAAAATTCCATATAATGATTTGTAAATGACCATACTTTTTAAAGTCATAAGCTTTTTGGAAACGAAAAAAACTCAATATTTCTATCGAGTTAGAACCATTTTGAAAAAGTTACTGATATTTTAAATAAACTATAAAAAAGTTGGTTTAGAAATGTGTTTGAAGTTTAAAAAGCATGAAAAATCCCTTTCAAAAAAAAGGGATTAAAATCAATCTGGTGTCCCGGGCGAGATTCGAACTCACGACCGATCGCTTAGAAGGCGATTGCTCTATCCAGCTGAGCTACCGGGACAATTTTTTCGTAACAAAAAGATTATAATATAAATACGTAGGAAATTCAAGTATTTTTCAAATTTTCCCCTTATTAGCTTGGTAATTTTCAAAAAAAATATGCAAAAAAAAGCGAAAAACTATTTTTGTTCTTCAGCTTCTAAATGTAAAACATCTTCATTTTTATAATAACCACATTTTTTACATGCACGATGTGGTCTTAATGCTGTTCCACATTTTGGGCAAGTCGTAATTGCACCAACTTCTTTTTTTAAATGCGTACGGCGCATTCTTTTCTTAGTTTTACTTGTTCTTCTAAATGGAAGCGCAAATAATTGAAGATTTAGTTTCATCATCTCACTCCTTTTCTTTTTCTAAGAGCTCCAACAAAGGAGCAAGTCTTGGATCTATTTCCTTTTTATTTTCCCCAGTAGGTATTTCTTCACTCACAGTGAAACTAATTGGGATTTCCAGAACAATATTTTCCCATAAAATCTCAAGAATATCAAGTGTATTTTGCGAATTTGTGAAAAAACGACCAAAGATTTCACTTTCTTCATTCAATTTTTCTTGAAATTCAAACGAAAAAGGGTATTCTACTTTCTCTAACGAACGAGCATCGCTTAAAAAAAGTGTTCCATGACATTGTAAAACAATTTCATCATCACTATCACTCTTTGGAAAAATTTGAAAACTTACAAAAGCCTCTTTGATTCCTAAAAGTCCCGCCTGTTTAATCCATTCTTCAGGAAAAGTTACCTCATTTTCATATTTCATTTTTTGAATTGGTACCTTTGTTAAATCTACATTCATTTCATTCACGTATAATCACCTAAAAATAGTATATCAGTTTTAAAAAAAATTTGCAATTTTGAAAATCTTTGATAGACTAGATTTAGGTGAAGAAAAAATGGCAATTGGAATCATTTGTGAATACAATCCTTTTCATAATGGACATATATATCATATCAAAGAAATTAGAAAAAAATACCCTTTAGACACTCTTATTCTATGTTTAAATGGTTATTTTTTAGAACGTGGTGAAATTAGCATTTTAACCAAAGAAGAAAAAACAAACATTGCCCTACTATATGGCGTAGACATTGTGGTAGAACTTCCTACTTTATATGGCTGTCAATCAGCAGATATCTTTGCCTCCAATTCCATTCAAATTTTACATAGTTTACATGTTTCTAAAATCATCTTTGGAAGTGAAAGTTGTAACATAGAATATCTAACCAAACTGGCTCAAAAACAATTAAATAATGAATTTACATTGATTCAAAATCATGAAAGTTACCCCAAACGGTTAGCCCTTTCCTTAGAAGAAACAAATATCATTCCACCCAATGACATTTTAGCAATTTCCTACATCAAAGCTATTTTAAAAAACAACTACCCTATAAAAGTAGAATGCATTTTAAGAACGAGTGAGTATCATGACACTACCTCTAATGATTCTATTATCAGTGCCAAAAACATTAGGGAAAAACTAAAAAGAAACGAAAATATAAAAAAGTTTGTTCCTAAAGAAGTGCTCCCCTATTTAAAATTACCCAATGAAACGCTTTTATTTCAAATCCTAAAAGTGAAAATTATTTCAGAAAAGCACTTAGAAAAATTTTTAGATGTTACGGAAGGACTAGAATTCAAATTAAAAAAGTGTATCAGAGAAGTAAATTCTTTAGAAGAACTTATTGCCTCTTTAAAAAGTAAACGATATACTTATAACCGAATTCAAAGAATGTTAATTCATATTTATTTAGGAATTGAAAAAGAAGATACTAAGATTCCCCTTGATTTTATTCATGTTTTAGGATTTAGTGAAACTGGAAAAAATTATCTCAATCAACATAAAAAAACATTTCTACTTCCTTTTACCTCCAAACAAAGTAAAATAAAAGAAATAGAACTTAATGCTTCCTTATTATATGATGTAATAATGAACACTCATACGTATGAATTTGAAAAGAAAAACAAACCTTTAATTATAAAGAGGTTCTAAAGAATCCATCCAAAAATAATCTTTTTCTTCAAAATCACAAACAAAAAAATTGTGATTTTTTTGAAGTTCTTCTAAAAATCTCGGTTTTACAACATTAGTTTCCAATTTTAAATACGTTTGAAATAAGTAAAGACAAGTATTTTCTTTTCGATAAACATCATGCATACTATGAACATTTTTATATTTAGTATAAAAATAATTTTCTTTATAATGTTGAAACAATACATAATCCAATTTTTGAATGGAAATAGGTTGTATTAATTGTTCCAAAAAATGAAAACTTAACATCATATCTTCTCTTTTTTGATAATAAATAGTTTCTAATGTATGAAATAATTCATAAGGATTTTGATAAGTCATTTTTTTCACTGCTTCATTAATTTCAAAAATATAAAAATTTCGCATTTATTTTCACCAAACATAGTATAACAAAGAAAAAGGAAAAAAATTGTCGAAAAAAGAAAAAAATTATTTTTTTGCGTTTTACATTTTTTTACATTAAATTACAATTTTACTTTACATTTTGCATATATTAGTTTATAATATGTATATTAAATTTGAAAGGAGGGGAATATATGAAAAAACTATCTATGCAATCTATAATTGGATTCGTTATAATTTCTGTTGTAGTCGGAGCTGGTGTATGTGCAATTTCTTTCCATAAAGATGTGGATTCTTATTCTTATGAAGCAGAAAGTGGCGCTCTTTTGAATTATAATCTAAAAGAAGATATTGATAAAGTATTAGAAACAAAAATAGATGAAAATACAACTAAAGAAACAATTGTTGCTAAAACAAAAGCGGAAGAAGCCAAACAAGCGATTGAAAAAGCACAAGTAGCCGAACAAGAATTTAATAAAGCTCAAACAGCCAAGACAGAAGCGGAACAAGAAGTGAAAAAAGCCGAAGAAGTAATCCAAAAAGCGGAAGAAGAAAAAAAGGCTGTGGAAGAAGAAGTAAAAAATGCTACGGATACAGATGCAAAAAGAAAAGCGGAAGAAAAATTAAAGGTGATTGAAGAAAAAGCAAAAAAAGCTTTAGAAGCGAAAAAAATTGCGGAAGAAAAACAAAGAAAAGCAATTGAAGAAGCAAAGAAAGCCGAAGAAGCAAAAAAATTGGCCGAAGAAGAAAGAATAAGAAAAGAAGAAGAAGTGAAAAAAGCAATTGAAGAAGCAAAAAAAGCCGAAGAAGAAAGAAGATTAAAAGAAGAACAAGAACGACTAAGAATAGAAGCTGAAGAAAAGCAAAGAAAAGAAGCTGAAGAAATTGCCCAAAAAGAAGCGGAAGAAAAGCAAAGAAAAGAAGCTGAGGAAAAAGCTGCAGCAGAAAAAGCGGAACAAGAAAGATTTCAAAGAATGTTAGAACTTGCGAAAAAAGGTGAAGAAAGAGATAAACAAGCTTATGAAGAAGCCCTAAAATCCAAAAATGATGAAATTGCCGCGAAAAAAGCCGAACGTGAAGCAAAAGAAGCCGAAGAAAAAGCTGCAGCGGAAAAAGCAGAACAAGAAAGATTAGAAAAAGAAAAGATGATCGCCGAAGAAAATGCAAAAATGAAAAAAGCTGCCGAAGAAAATGCTCGTAAAGCAGAAGTTCAAGCAAATGATTCAGTAGTTCTTGCCCAAGCAAAAAAATATGCCAATTCACAAACTGAACTTTCTAGCACTGAATCTAATGAAGGTACTCCTACAATAGCTACTCCACATAAGAGCTTTACAGAATTTTTAACAAACAAAGGTTTATCTTTAGGAAAAAATAATGCCAGTCCTTATATTTGGTTCGCACAATTTACATGTAACTCTATAGAATGCGAAGGCTTTGAACAAC
>CANQEG010000021.1 GCA_947594705.1 uncultured Bacilli bacterium
CAAGATCAAAGTGGGAACATTGTAAATAGAACAGCAACATATGATGTATATAAAGAATGTAGTAGTACCAAGAAAGTCTATACGCAAAGTGATTATGGAACATGTAGTAAAACATGTGGTGGAGGAGTCCAATATCGTAACTATGATATGCGAGATAATAACACCAACAAAGTATGTAGTTCCAATAAAGATCAAAGAAACTGTAATACGCAAGATTGTTGCTCTAAAGTAAATGAAGTAGCGGGAGAATATGGAAAGTGCAGCAAATCTTGTGGATATGGGGAAAAGAAAAGAACTGTAACAGGCTATTCAGCTTATAATAATCAAGTATGCTATACCAGAGAAGAAAGTACATCATGTAAAATTAAGTCTTGCTCTAGCGGCGGCGGAGGCGGCGGCGGTGGTTGCCACGGTCCAAGTTGTGGTTGTGGTGGCTGTGGCGATGTAGGTCACGGTCCCGGATGGTCGTAGTTCATAGGAGGAAAAATATGAAAAAGCAAGCAATAATAAGTATTTTTGCAATAATAACACTCATTATTTTAGGCTTTTTAATAGGGTGTATATTGATAAATGATAAAACATCAATAGATGAAAATACATCAATATCTATAGAAGAACCAGAAACCTACGCCTTTTTGCTAACTGTGAAAAATAACGCCACCGATGTGCTCTACGAAGTAAATATTGATACGAAAAAACATGATGCTCATATTGCCGATGTTAACTATATCCTTTCAAACTCACGTTATTACAGATTTAAGGCAAGTGAAAGAATAATTAAATATTATACGTTTGATTGTACATATAATGATAAGGGAGAATGTCATCCAACATGGTATGAATATCCAATAAATTTTAACACATTAGAAGAAATTGAAGAAAAAGATACTACCTATATTTATAAAGAAATCAAAGAATTAATAGAAAAAATAAAAATTCCCGAAGGAGAAGAAAAAACACTAAGTTCCAGCGATTTTATTGAAATTTTAAATAAAATAAACTATTTAGATGATTCTCTTGATTTATCAGGAATGGATAATTATCACTTTTCTTTTTCAATGAATAATCAATACATTGAAGAAGTAAATATGATAAGTGGTCCAACTAGCTACATTAGAATTAAATTTAAAAATTACAATAAGTTTAAAACAACTACCGATTTATACATATTTGATAGTAGATAATTTTAAAGCAAAAAACGTTTACTTTTTAAAATATAAGTGCTAAAATACTATCGAGTAACAAAAAGTTTACTCCTTGCTTTAAAAAAAGCCAATAGACCATAAGGAGGTGTAGAATATGAACAAATATGAAGTTATGTTCATTGTAAAAGCTACTATGGAAAGTGAAGATGTGAAAAAAACAGCCGAATCTTTCAAAAAATTAGTATCTGAATTAAAAGGAAAAGTAGCTGAATACAAAGAACTAGGTCAAAAACATTTAGCATATCCAATCAAAAAAGAATTAAACGGATATTACTTTTTAATGACAATTGAAGCAGATAAAGAAACGATTCAAGAATTTGACCGTAAAATTCGTTTAGACGAAAACGTATTAAGACTTTTAATCATTCGGAAAGATGAGGAGTAGTATATGAATAAGGTAATATTAATTGGAAGATTAGCAAGAGATCCAGAACTTAGAACCACCGCGAGCGGTATATCAGTAACTCGTTTTACAGTTGCTGTATCAAGACCGGTAAATCCTCAAAGTGGAGGAGAACCTCAAGCAGATTTTATTAACTGTGTTGCATGGCGTAGACAAGCAGAAAACATAGCAAAATATTGTTCCAAAGGTTCCCAAGTAGCAGTAGATGGAAGAGTTCAAGTAAACTCTTTTACCGGACAAGATGGCCAAAAAAGATATTCCACAGATATTGTTGCAGATAATGTTACATTCTTAGGAAGTAGAAATACATCTAATACTGTAGAACCATCTAATGATTCTAGTTTTGTAGATGAAATGCCATCTTATAATGAACCACAAAATATACCTACAACCGATGTATCAGATGATCCATTTAAAGATTTTGGAGAAGAAGTTGCATTATCCGATGATGATTTACCATTCTAGGAAGGAGAATTTTTATGCCAGAATTTAAAAGAAAAAAGAAAAAAATATGTCAAATGTGTGCTGGAAAAAGCGTAGATTATAAAGATGTCATGATTATTAATAAATATATTAGTGATAAAGGTAAAATTTTACCTCGTAGAATGACAGGTGCTTGTGCCAAACACCAAAGACATATTGCTGAACAAATTAAATATGCCAGATTTATGGCTTTAATTCCATTTGTAAAATAAATGAAATTGGCAGTGAAAGTATACGCAAAAAAGTGTATACTTTTATTTTGCTATAATAGAGATAATTTTAAATTGTCTTGTATCATATAAGCATTAAGTTGTTCCTTTAAACAATCTAAAGAAATAGTTTGAAAAAATTGCGAATCAATATATACTCCTGTATTATTTAAATAATAAAAACAATCTTTTAATTCAAGAAAATCCGGAAATAGTTTACAAAAATAATCATGATAAAATGGATCCTTATAAAAAATAGTAGATTTTTCTAAAGCACATAAAAATTCATCCATAGACTGACATTTTAAAAGGGAAGTAGTGTATAAAATACTTTCTTTAATTTGCTCAAAACATAAAGTATTTCCAAGAATATATTCTTCTTCTAAATCTATGTTAGTTGTCAACATATGCTTTATTTCAGCTTTAAATTTCACAATAGAATGATATGTCTTGCCATTTACCATGACTATATCTACATTTCGTTGAAAGTCCTTTTCAAAATCTTCTACCAATTTAAGAAAATCTAAAAGGAATTGATATTGAAAAAAAGTAAAAGCTTTATTATTAGGTAAAAATAAATATAGTTTTTTTCCTTCTGAAGCAATATATACATTATCACGATAATCTAAGCTATCCCAAGACATAGTTTCTTTGTGAGTTGCGTTAAAAACATCTATAAATTTTGGTAAATGAATCATATGGTCATTAGGGTCATATTGAGAATAAAAAAGCGATTGTTTATTAGTAATAAGAAGAACAGATTTTAAACGACTATGCATATAACATTCTGAAAAATATTCATATACATTACGACTTAAATTTTTTTTGTCTAACATATTATCATCCCTAACATCATAATAAAATAGTCAAATAAGAAAGTCTAGTTATTTTTATTTTATTAATGATAAAGGCTGTATTTTTTATGGGGTTAAAATGATACGAAAAGTATAGGAACTACCTTCAGAACCAGATGAATGTCCAAAAGAATTAACACCTGTCTCAGTACCATGATCATAACCTCCACCACGTACGAACCAAACACTAGTTAAATATATAAAACGTGATTGATCGGCATTATAACTTCCAATAATTCTTTCTGCATTAGAACCGCTAGATGCTGGAAATTTAATAGTATAAAATGGTCCTGATTCTTTGGTTGCATCTCCTAAATGTCCTCTTTGATAATCTTGATTAGTTGTACCATAATCATATAAATCATAATATTTTTTGCTTGGCCATTCAAAACCATCAGTATTTTCTGTTTCAGTTGTATTATCATTACTAGGAACAGTGTAAGGTCCCTTAAAACCGGAATTATATTTAGAACTTCTTCCAGAAGCAGGAGTGGCATCTGTGGCACTAGATTGCAATACTCCCATGACAAACTCCCAAGCACTTCCTACCATATCATAAACACCATAATAATTTCCGGTGGTACTTGCCAATTGACTACTAATATTGTAATAACTATAACCATAACTGCCATCTTTATTTAATTCTACAGTTTCAGATTTATTACAAATTTCATTTTTTTCTGGATTACCACACGTTGGATCAAAACTTGCAGAATAACCTGTAACAAAACTTGCAGAATTATTGATTCTTACTTCTGTACATTTTCCATCTTTGCATGTTCCATATTTACTTTGGGCAAGATATGCAACAGCGCCCCATTCTGAATTTTTCATTAAATGACTTTCCAATTCTCTTTGATAATTATAACTTGTATAAAAAGCGTTTGATACATTGATTCCTCGCCAACTATACACATTTGGTTTTATAATAATATTCTCTACTTTTTGTTCATTAATTTCTGCACTCGTCGTCTCTGTTGCGCCATCATAACCTGTTTCAAATTTGCCAATCCAGAAACCATTACTATCAAATGATGAAAATGCCGGATGTGTAATATATGTACCCTTTGTACTTCCTGTTTTTGTACCATCATTTTTGGTTTCAAATTGAATTTCAAAAGCCTGTGTTGCACCTTTGTTTCCGTTTGATTTGGTATAAAAATCATTTATATCTGTTACTTGTCCTAAATTTATTACAGAGGAATAGCCATTATAAACACTTTCATTTTCTTTTAATTGATATCTATATCTTGGAATCCATACAAAGTAGGATTCAATATCACTTTCTAAAATTTCATCTCCTGGTTGATAATTATCTACTTTGCCATCTTTAAGTATGACCGCATTGGCCCACTGTTTATTTTGATAACTATACCATGCTTCTGTGATGTCTGCTTTTTCTACTTTTCCTGAATTTCCATTTGAATAAGAACTATCTGTTGGAGCTTCATTACTTAATATGTTAATAGGTACAAGTCTACCATTTCCAAGGTCTGGTATGGCTCCTTTTAAAATTTCTTCTTTATATATCTTTTTAAAATATAAATAACATTTTGTTTTGGTGGTACTTATATTTTTAAGTCTTACTTCCCAATTTTCATTATCCCAATTCACATTACTTGTTTGATTCCCTGTAACCATATCAATACATTTACTTGCTGATGTATCTAAAGAATAATCTTCTTTTTTATCTGGTACAGTTGTAGATAAGGAACCATCTATATAAAAAGCAAATTCTACATCACCCATATCTTGTACAGTTCCTTCAATCATATTTTGGGTTTCGTTTACTTGGAATATGGCAAATGTTCGATAAAGAATAACGCCACTAATTAATAAAATACAAGTGATTGTAAATAAAATGATACCAATTTTTTTACGATTTACTTCTTTAAACTTTTCTAGTTTCATTCTAATCACCTATCTTACAAAAATTATAACACAAATTAGCAAAAAAATATAACTGAAAATAGCAAAAATCATAAATTTAAAAACCTTCGTGCGAAAATCAAACTGGGTGATAGTTATGATTGACTATAGCAGATTAAAAGATATTCGCGAAGATCATGATATAACACAACAAAAAATGGCTGAAATTTTAAATGTCAAAAGAAGTACTTATTCACTATGGGAATTAGGAATTAGTATTATACCCTTACCATATTTATCTCAATTTGCCGACTATTTCCATTATAGCTTAGACTATATATTAGGACTTTCCAATAATCGTACCAATAAAAATTTTAAAACTGGTCTTTCTTTGGCAATATTAGGTAATAATATGAAACAGATAAGAAAAAAAGAAAAATTATCGCAAATAGAAATGGCAAAAAAAATGGGGGTTACACAAGCATGTATTGTAAGATATGAAAAGGGAATAATTTGTATTTCAACAGCCAATTTATATAAGTTTTGTAAAAAATTTGCTATTTCTTTAAATGAACTATGTGGAAAAGGAAAAATTTAACAAGTAGTATACGAAAGAAAAAAATTTTGGTATAATAAGTACACAAAAGAGGTGGGTTTTAAAATGAAAGTAATATTACTGAAAGATGTAAAAGGGCAAGGGAAAAAAGATGATATTATTAATGTTAGCGATGGGTATGCCACGAACTATTTAATAAAAAAAGGACTTGCTGTACCAGAAACAAAAAGAAGCCGCGAAGTATTAGATAAAGAATTGTTAGAAAAACATTTAGAAGAAGAGCAAAAGGTAAGTGATTTAGAAAAAATCAAAGAAAAATTAAAAATCAAAACGCTTGAATTTACCGTAAAAACTGGAAAAATGGATAAAGTTTTTGGGGTGATTTCAACCAAACAAATTAGTGATGAATTAAAAAAATTAGGCTTTTCAATTGATAAAAAAAATATTAAAATAGATAATGCAATTGATAGTTTAGGAATTCATGAAGTAACGATTGAATTGCATAAAAGAGTAACCTTTAAATTAAAAATAGAAGTAAAGAAGTAGGTGATAATATGGCTCAAAGAGCAATGCCTCAAAATATTGAGGCTGAAATGAGTGTTCTTGGCGTATCTTTTTTAAATCCGTATGCCTTAGAAAGAATTTTAGAAAATATTACAGAAGATATGTTTTTTAACGAAGCCAATAAAAAAATATTTCAAGCATTAGTAAGTTTATATAAAGATAAAACGCCAATTGATATCACTACAGTTGCCAATGAGCTAGATAAACAAAAAAATTTAAATGCGGTGGGTGGAATTGATTATTTAAGTGAAATTATTGATTCCGTTGCCACCAGTGCCAATTTAGATTACTATATGGAAATAGTAAAAGAAAAAGCTACAAGAAGAAAACTAATTGATACAGCCACAAATATTATTACCGATGCTTATAATGAAGAAGAAGGACTAACCAATCTTTTAGACCAATCAGAACAAAAATTATTAAATGTGATTAAAACAAGAAAAACAAGTGAATTTAAACCTATTTCTGAAGCATTAAGACTTGCTCATGAAAATTTAGAAAAAATGAGTCAAAATAAATCAGCAATTACAGGTCTTCCTTCCGGCTTTCCGGAATTGGATCGTGCAACAAGTGGATTCCATGAAGGAGAATTAATTATTATCGCGGCTCGTCCTGGTATGGGAAAAACCGCCTTTGCTCTAAATGTTGCCACCAATGCTGCCCAAAAAACCACCAAAGCTGTGGCAATCTTTAACTTAGAAATGAGTGCCGAACAACTAGTAAACCGAATGATTAGCGCAGTCGGTCAAATCGAAAATGATAAATTAAAAACGGGAATGTTAAATGATAATGATTGGAAAAGATATACGGAAGCAATGAGTGAACTTGCTGACACCAATATTTATATTGAAGACAACGCTTCTATTACAGCTCCCGAAATTAAAGCCAAATGTCGTAGATTAGCAGCCACCAAAGAAGGATTAGGGCTTGTCATTATTGATTATCTTCAACTTGTAACTACGGGTGGAAGAGTAGAATCTCGACAAGTAGAAGTATCAGAAATCTCAAGATCTTTTAAAACCATGGCTATGGAATTAAAAGTTCCCGTGATTGCTCTTGCCCAACTTTCTCGTGGTGTAGAACAAAGAAGAGAATCCAATCAACCGAAATTATCTGATTTACGTGAATCAGGTTCTATTGAACAAGATGCTGATTTGGTATTATTTATTAATAGACAAGATTATTTTCAAGAGAAAACCAATGAGAATAAACCAACCATTGTACCAGCGGATTTAATTATCGCCAAACACCGCCGTGGGGGAACGGGCTTATTCCAAATTTTATTTGAATTAAATAAAAGTTGTTTCAAACCATACTCACCGCTAGATGAGAATAACTTTTAGAAAGGATTAATATGAAAAAAGAAATTACAATTGCCGGGATTTTTACGATTTTAATAATTATTCTTCTTACTGTAGTAGGATTTCATCCGCAAAATCATACACCAAGAAATGTATATCAAGTCTATTTAAATGGCGAAAAACTTGGCCTAGTAGAAGACAAAGAAGAACTATTAAATTTAATTAATGAAGAACAACAAGAAATGAAAGATTTATATCATGTCTCACAAGTATATCCACCGAATGGTTTTGATATTGAAGAATATGTTACGTATAATGAGAACGTTGTATCCGCCAACAATATCTATCAAAAAATTAAAGATGAAAGTGATTTTACGGTAGAAGGTTATATGATAACAATTACCAAGCCAAAAACGGAAAATGAAAGTGAAAAAGTAACCAATATTTATGTATTAGATGATGCTATTTATAAAGAAGCTGAACATCGTTTTATCACTACATTTGTAGATGAAGATACATATAATGCATACATTACGAATACTCAAGAACCAATTAAAGACGTGGGTTCGATTGTAAATCACATGGAATTTGAAGAAAAAATTGTAATTAAAAAAGCCTATATTCCAGTAAAAAATAAAATATTTACCAATGCCGATGAACTCACCCAATATTTATTATATGGAACAACTGAACCTGGACAAAGTTACATTGTAAAACAAGGAGATACATTAAGTTCCATCGCTGAAGCAAGTAAATTAAATGTTCGTGAATTAATGATTTTAAATCCTAAATTCCGCAGTGAAAATGCTGTCTTATCGATTGGAGATTCACTTGCGAATGGAATAATTAATCCGATTTTGACGCTTTATGAAGAAGTTCGTTCCACAGAAGATGTAGAACAAGCATTCACCAAACTTACGGTAACAGATGAAAACATGAAAAGTGGTACAAGCAAAGTAACTCAAAATGGTGTTACAGGGCTAGAACGAATCACGCAAGAATATCGTATAAAAAATGGTGAACGTACGCAAGAAACAAATGTAATCAGTAAAGTAACCATTCGTGAAGCAGTGCAAGAAATCACGGCTGTTGGACCAAGATATTCACCAAGTTCAAATTTCGGTCATGGTTCTGCCGGTGGTTATTATAGTACGGGACTTGACTGGGGCTGGCCAACCAAAACACCTTATGTCATTACTACCAACTATGAAATGCGTTGGGGTTCTTTCCATAATGCCTTAGATATTTCTGGAACAGGATTTGGTTCTCCTATTTATGCCGCTAGAGATGGTACAGTTGTAGAAACGTATAATGCGTGTGCCAACGTTGGATGGTATGGAAGTACATGTGGACTTAGTTATGGAAATTATATTGTAATCGACCATGGAAATAATTATTACACGATGTATGCGCATTTAAAAACGGATTTACAAGTAGGAATTGGAAGTCGTGTAAGTCGTGGCCAAGTCATTGCTTATATGGGTAGTAGTGGGTCTTCAACAGGTGCTCATCTTCACTTTGGTTTTGCCGTCGGAATGCCAAACCATGGTGGAAAATGGTACAATCCTTGGAGTTTATATCAATGAAAATAGTTGTGCTTGCAAGTGGCTCAGAAGGAAACTCTACCTTTATGGAACATAACGGAACAAGAATACTTTTTGACTTAGGAAAAAATAACAAATATATTACCGAAAAATTAGAAAGCATTGGCGAAGATGCCAAAGATATCAATGCTATCATCATAAGTCATGCCCATGTTGACCATGTCAATGCTTTAAAAGTATTCTTAAAGAAAAATCATCCGGAAGTTTATGTTACCAAATCTATGTTAGAAGAAATTGAAGACTTAAAAGATTATTCTAACTTGGTATTTTATGAAGATGACTTTTACTTAAATGACATTCATATTTCTTCCATCCATTCTAGCCACGATGTCATGGATGGTCGAAATTTTATTGTCGAAATGAATCAAGAAAAAATTATATATCTAACTGATACAGGATACCTAAATCGCAAATATTTTCCTGTATTAAAAGATGCTGATTACTATTTATTTGAAAGTAATCACGATATTGAAATGTTAATGGAAGGCCCTTACCCTAAAATGACCAAACAAAGAATTTTAGGAACATTAGGACATTTATCAAATAAAGATAGCAGTTTTTATTTAACTAAATTAGTAACAAATAAAACGAAAAAAATTGTGTTACTCCATTTATCAAAAACAAATAATACCGAAGAAAAAGCAATGGAAATGTTAAAAGAAACCTTTAAAGATTATGAACTTTCTTTGCCAGAGGTTTGTTGTGCCAAACAAAGTGAGGTGACTATGGTCGTCGATGATAAAGATTTTGTGCATCGGTAAATTAAAAGAATCTTATTTAAACGAATTGATAAAAGATTATGAAAAAAGAATCAAAAAGTATTATGACATAAACATAATCGAAGTAAAAGATGAAATATCATTGGAGAAAGAAAAAGAACATTTAATCAAACAAATATCTCCAAAAGATTTTGTAATTACGTTAGAAATTGAAGGAAAAATGAAAACTAGTGAAGAATTTGCTGAACTTTTAGAAAAGACTTTTATAACGCATCCTAATATAACTTTTATTATTGGCAGTTCTTTAGGACTCCATGAAGAAATCAAAAAAAGAAGTAACTTAGCTCTTTCCTTTGGACTACTCACATATCCTCACGGGTTATTTCGAGGAATTTTATTAGAACAAATTTATCGAGCTTTTAAAATTAACAATCATGAAACATACCATAAATAACTGAAATGAAATTTTAAAAAAATAAAAAGGAAAAGGAAGGATTATGATAAAAAAATAATTTTCTTTTTCTTTTTTTCTTGTATAATAAAGAAAAGGAAGTGTTTAAAAATGATTGGAAATAGTTGGGATGAAATATTAAAAAATGTTTGGGAAAGTGAAAACTTTAAAAAATTTATGAACATGATAGATCATGAATATCTAATGAATACTGTATTTCCTCCCCGAAATTATATTTTCAATGCTTTAAAATTAACACCTTATGAAAATGTAAAAGTAGTTATCATGGGACAAGACCCCTATCATGGGGAAAATGAAGCTCATGGACTATCATTTTCTGTTCAAAAAGGAATAAAGGTTCCTCCATCTTTACAAAATATCTATAAAGAATTATATGATGACTTAGGAATTCCGATAAGAAATGATGGTGATTTAACAGGATGGGCCAAAGAGGGTGTATTACTTTTAAATGCTGTATTAACTGTGGAAAAAGATAAACCTGCCTCTCACCGAGGATTAGGTTGGGAGAAATTAACCGATTATATTATTAAAATCATTAATGAAAAAGAAGAGCCGGTTGTATTTATATTATGGGGAAATTTTGCCAAAGAAAAAATCTCTCTCATCACGAATCCCAAACACTACATTATAACTTCACCGCATCCAAGTCCTTTTTCAGCAAGATATGGTTTTTTTGGAAGTAAACCATTTTCTAAATGTAATGAGTTTTTAAAATCCCAAAATATTGCCCCGATTGATTGGGGAAGAAAAGAGTAGGTGGTAGTATGTTATATATAATATTAGGATTGATTGGTATTGTACTATTCATTGCCGTTATAATTATCTTGAAAAAAAGAAAAACAAAATTCACTCCAGAAGAAGAATTAAATGAAATAACGAAAGAAGAAACAGAAGTATCTAATATAAATATATTAGAAGATTTAGATGATACCTTTATTATAGAATCCGAAGAAGAAGAACTAGAAGAAGATGATGAATTTAATATAACTGCATCATTAGATATTCCAGAAAGAATAAAGAAACTAGTGGAAGATGATGATTTTGATATAACCGCATCACTTGAACATATTCCAAAAGAAATAAAAAAGCTGGAAGATGATGATCTTTCTTCTGTAAGTTTTACAGCAATCACTCCTAAAAATATTAAAAAAGGAAAAAGATATCTCTTAAGAGTAGCAATGTATGAAGTAAATCATGAGGAAATTGTTCAAAAAATTATTGAAGAGTTCCAAGAAGAAGTGCAAAAAATTTCAAAAAGTTCTTTTGAAATTCAAACGGGAAAGAAAGTAACTTTAAAATTATTTACCAATGATTTTCCTTTTACAGAATTAGAAGAAAGTATGATTTGGAATAAAGAAGCTTGTGATTTTAGTTTTTTATTTCAAGTTCCCAAAGAATATGATAATGATGATATTTTATTTTTCATAAAAATATTAATTGATGATGTTTTAGTTGGTAAAATGGAATTTTTAGTGAAATTGGAAGAAAAAGATTTACAAAATATAAAATTAGAAATGAATAAAATAAAAAAAGCTTTTATTTCTTATGCAAGTCAAAATAGAGATGAAGTATTAACTTGTATTCAAGGGATGCAAAAAGTATGCCCTGATATTGATTTCTTTTTAGATGTATTAAAATTAAGAAGTGGAAATCATTGGGAAGAAAAACTTTGGGAAGAAATAGAAAAGAGTGATGTATTTTATCTATTTTGGTCTACTTATGCAAAAGATTCACCTTGGGTAATGAAAGAGTTAGAGTGTGCCCTAAAAACAAAAGGATTAAGTTTTATAGAACCAGTTCCCTTAGAATCTCCAAAAAAGTGTCCTCCTCCAAAGAGTTTAGAATCGCTTCATTTTAATGATTGGGAAATTTATTTTAAAGAAAAAAAATAAAGTGCATAACCAACTAGTTATTAACATATTCAATTATGTCTGTAATAGAACAATGAAAATAATTACAAAATCTGGCAATTACAATAATATCAATTCTTGTACATGTTCCATTCATTAATCTTTGAATTACTTTAAAATCAGTATTAGTATCACGAATCAGTTTATTGATACTGATTTTTTTCTTTTGCAATAAATTTTTTAATTTAAATAAATAATAACCATTTTCTATAGGTTCCTTTACCATTTTTTATCATTCCTTTTCTTTTCAAACTAAGAATATCAATTTCAATGGCTACTTGACTATTGGTTATATAACCAGTATAATAAAATAGAAAGTAGGCTATTTTATGAAATTAGAATCATTTAAAGAAAGAAATCATAAAAAAATTGGAATAATTATTTTTACGTTTGTTTGCATATTCCTTGTAACAGGAATTGTTTTATACAGAGCATTTGCAATATTTCAAGTTGACATAACACAAAATATAATGAATGGAACAATTGAAGAGCCAGGTGATATTTATTTTGCTTTCTATAAAAAAAAAGAAAACGGAGAATTTAAAATTCAAAAAGAAATGCCTCGAAAAGAAGAAGGCTATATTTTAGATGAAAATCAAAGTTATTGTGGAATAACAGGTGCAAAAGATGATAATATCAAAGTATCTGAAAATGAAGATGAAATAATATATGTAAGTGGTGTTACAACTTCCAGAACCAAATGTAATTTATATTTTGTAAAAGGCGGATACATATTAGGAAAAGGAGTTCCTTTCGAAACTAGCAACGATGGCCTTTATGAAGTAAATCATGATGAATTAACAGGAACTATAAATGACACAGGTTTTCAAAAAACAGAGTATCGTTATGCAGGAGCAAATCCAGATAACTACCTTACATTTAATAATGAAACATGGCGAATTATCGGTTTAGTAAATGTAATGACTGATGAATCCACTATTGAACAAAGAGTGAAAATTATTAAAAACGAAAGCATTGGATCATATAGTTGGTATACATCTTCTTCCTCTATTAACAGCGGATATGGAATAAATGAATGGAGTGAAGCAAATATTATGAAGCTATTAAACCCGGGATATGATAACGAAAGTATAAATAATAGTTTATATTGGAATGGCAAAAATGGGACTTGTTATAAAAGTTATAAAAATTATACACTATCTTGCGATTTTCAAAATTTAGCTTTAAGTCAATCAAACTTTGCAATTGCTGATAATATTGTTTGGAATTTAGGAAGCAATGGAAATAATGATTATTGGTCTATTAATACACAGCAACTTTATGAATTAGAAAGAAGTAGTAATAATGGAAAAATATGTACTTCTAATGACGAATGCAATGACGAAGTAAAAAGAACAACAACATGGAAAGGAAAAGTAGGACTTATATATCCCAGTGATTACAACTATGCAACAAAGAAAAGTAGTTGCTTTTTAATAAATGAAAGTGATTGGCAATATTATTCAGAATGTTTAGAAAATAATTGGTTAAACAAAAAAGTATATGAATGGTTATTAACTCCGGTTGCGTATTCGTCAAAATCACATATGGTATATTCTACCCGTGATGTAGGTGATTTTAGTGCATATGGTGCAGGAAATTCTCATGAAGTAAGACCGGCATTATATTTAAAATCATCTATGAAAATTACAAGTGGTCTTGGAACAGAAGAAAAACCATTCATTTTATCAAAAATAAATATATCTTAAAATTAGTAAAAAAAGAAAAATTTCCCAGCAAAAACATCTAAAACGTCCCAACAAAATTGTCAAAAATTTCCCAATAAAATTATCGAAAGTTGCACAACAGCAAAAAATATGTTATAATCTAACTAAGAAATAAGGTGATTTTAATGTCATTAAAAAAAGAAGGATACCAAAAAAGATTAGTAGATAATTTAATTGCAGAAGATTTAAAGTTATTTGGTGCTATATCTATAGAAGGACCAAAATGGTGTGGAAAAACATGGACTTCTTTAAATCATGCTAATTCTGTAGTTTATTTAGATGATAGTTCTGAAAATTTTGATATACGTACGAAAGCAAAAATGGATGTATCTTTAATTTTAGATGAAGAAGCTCCTGAATTAATTGATGAATGGGGTGAAGTACCAGAAATATGGGATGCAGTTAGACATAGATGTGATAAAGATTCTAAAAAGGGAAAATATATTTTAACAGAATCTACTACATTAAGAAAAAAAGAAAACGAAGAGAAAATTCATCATTCTGGTGCTGGAAGAATAGATAAAATAAAAATGTATTCTATGAGTCTTTATGAATCAAATGATTCTACAGGAGAAGCATCTTTACAAAAAATGTTTGATCAAACTCAAAAAAACAGCAAAACAAAAAAAACAACATTAGAAGAATTATCAAAGTTAATTGTTCGAGGTGGATGGCCTCAAAACATTGGTACAGAGGATAAGCTGCTTCATCGTATGCCTAAAAGTTATTTAAATGCCGTGTTAGATTTTGATATTAATAAAGATGGGGTAAAAAGAGATAGAAATAAAATGGAGATGCTTCTAAGATCTCTTGCTCGAAATGAAAGTACAATAGTGAGTAATGCTACTTTAATATCAGATATAGAAGAATATACGAATGATAAAGACTATCAATTATCAAAAAATACAGTTACTGATTATTTAGATGTGTTACAAAAATTAAATTTAATTGAAAATCAAGATGCATACACTTTTAATTTAAGAAGTAAGAAAGTAGTAGGAAAAAGCAAAAAAAGACATTTTACTGATCCATCTCTTGCTTGTGCTGCACTAGATATTACTCCTGAAAAACTTTTAAATGATATGAAAACTTTTGGATTATTTTTTGAAGCATTAGTAGAACGAGATTTAAGAATTTACATGGAATACTTAGGAGGAAAATTATATCATTATCGAGATGCCAACGGATTAGAAGTAGATGCAGTTGTAGAATTTCCTGGAGGAGAATATGGCATTATTGAAATTAAATTAGGACCAAATGAAATAGAAGATGCTAAAAAAACATTACAAAAGTTTACAAAAGAAGTAAAAAAAGAGCCAAAATTTAAATGTATAATATGTGGTTTATGGGATGTAATAGCAAAAGATCCTGAAACAGAAATTTATATTTTGCCTATTACTTCTTTAAAACCATAAAAAGTTTTAAATTTTACTTGACAAGCATAGAATATATTTGGTAATATATCATTGATTTTTAAATTGGTTTTGCTTCGGTAAAACCTTATTTAAAGGAATTTTTGATACACCGGGATGTGTGTAAATAGAAAGGAGAAATTATGGCAACAGTTAACCAACTTGTAAAAAAAGGAAGAAGTAAAAAAACAAGAAAAAGTAAAAGTCCCGTTTTAAACGTTGGATACAATACAATTGAAAGAAAACAAACAACTTCAAATAGTCCTCAAAAACGTGGAGTATGTACTCGTGTTGGAACAAAAACACCAAAAAAACCGAACTCAGCATTAAGAAAATATGCTCGTGTTAGATTATCAAATGGAAGAGAAGTAGATACTTATATTCCAGGAGAAGGACACAATTTACAAGAGCATAGCGTAGTATTAGTTCGTGGAGGTCGTGTAAAAGACTTAATCGGTGTACGTTATCATATTGTACGTGGAACACTTGATACACAAGGCGTTCAAAATCGTATGCAAGGACGTAGTAAATACGGTGCTAAAAAACCAAAAAAATAATAGAAGGAGGATATAAAAATGCGTAAAAGAAGAGCAGAAAAAAGAGATGTACTTCCTGATGCTATTTATCATTCTAAAGTCGTTACAAAATTAATGAACCAAATTATGTTAGATGGAAAAAAAGGTACAGCTCAAAGAATTCTTTATGAAGCTTTTGATATCGTAGCAGAAAAAACTGGACGTCCTGCTATTGAAGTATATCAAGAAGCTTTAGATAATATTAAACCCGCACTTGAAGTAAAATCACGCCGTGTTGGTGGTTCCAATTATCAAGTGCCAATTGAAGTAAGCGATGAAAGAAGTCAAACGTTAGCATTAAGATGGCTTGTAAATTATGCCAAAAATCGTAATGGTAAAGGTATGGCTTTAAATTTAGCAAACGAAATTATTGATGCAGCAAATAATACTGGTGGAGCCGTAAAAAAACGTGAGGATACTCACAAAATGGCTGAAGCGAATAAAGCATTTGCTCATTATAGATGGTAGGAGGGCAAAAATATGGCAAGAGATGTTACAATAGATAAAATAAGAAATATTGGAATTATGGCGCATATTGATGCCGGAAAAACTACATTCACTGAACGTGTTTTATTTCACACCGGAATTACTCATAAAATTGGCGAAACTCACGATGGTGAAAGTCAAATGGACTGGATGGATCAAGAAAAAGAAAGAGGTATCACAATTACATCTGCTGCAACAACAGCGCATTGGAAAGGATACCGTTTAAATATCATTGATACTCCGGGACACGTAGACTTTACTGTAGAAGTACAACGTTCATTAAGAGTATTAGATGGTGCAATTTGTTTACTTGACTCAAATGCTGGAGTAGAACCTCAATCAGAGACAGTATGGCGTCAAGCTACAGAATACAAAGTTCCTCGTATGATTTTTGCAAATAAAATGGATAAACTTGGAGCAGATTTTGAATTCACATTAAAATCAATTGGACAAAGATTAGGAGTAAACTACAAACCAATTCAATGGCCAATTGGAGCAGAAAGTGAATTCCATGGAATTATTGATTTAGTTACAATGAAAGCTTATCAATATGATGGAAAAGAACATGAAGAAGCTGTTGAAATAGAAATCCCTGAAGATTTAAAAGCTTTAGCGGAAGAAAAACATATTGAATTAATTGAAGCAGCTGCTGAATTTGATGATGCTC
The DNA here is from genome assembly GCA_947594705.1 of uncultured Bacilli bacterium. Taxonomy (GTDB): domain Bacteria; phylum Bacillota_I; class Bacilli_A; order RF39; family UBA660; genus Ventrenecus. The sequence continues at coordinate 17,017 of CANQEG010000021.1, forward strand.
TAATGGAAAAATATTTAGAAGGTGGAGACGTTACGGTTGAAGAAATTAAAAGTGCAATCCGTAAAGGAGTTTTAGCTGCTGAATTCTTCCCAGTTATGTGTGGTAGTGCGTTATCTAATATGGGTGTAAAACTTGCATTAGATGCGGTTATTGACTACATGCCAGCACCTACAGATGTTCCATCTATCGAATGTTATGATCCTAAAACTGGCGAAGATGTTCTTCGTCATCCAAGCGATTCCGAACCATTTACAGCTTTAGCATTTAAAATTATGGCCGACCCATTTGTTGGACGTTTAGCATTCTTCCGTGTTTATTCAGGACACTTATCTAGCGGTTCTTATATTATTAATAGTACCAAAGGTGAAAAAGAAAGAATTGGACGTATCTTACAAATGCATGCCAATAACCGTAAAGAAATATCTGAAGTTTACTGTGGTGAAATTGCTGCCGCTGTAGGACTTAAAAATACAACAACTGCTGATACATTATGTGATGAGAAAAATCCAGTAATTATGAAAGGTATGGAATTCCCACTTCCAGTAATTGATGAAGCAATTGAACCAAAATCAAAAGCAGATCAAGAAAAACTTGGAATTGCTTTACAAAAATTAGCTGAAGAAGATCCAACATTCCGTTATAAAACAGATCCTGAAACAGGACAAACCATTATCAGTGGAATGGGAGAACTACACTTAGATGTCTTAGTAGAACGTATGAAAAGAGAGTTTAATGTAGAAGCCAATATTGGTAGACCTCAAGTTGCTTATCGTGAAACAATTAAACAAACTGGCGAATGTGAAGGTAAATACATTAAACAATCTGGTGGACGTGGACAATACGGACATGTTTGGGTTCGCTTTGAACCAAATCCTGAAAAAGGATATGAATTTG
>CANQEG010000022.1 GCA_947594705.1 uncultured Bacilli bacterium
GGAATGAAACAAGGTACGAAAAAGATTGCGAAATCCATGTTAAAAGAGAACTTACCTATTGAAACTATTATAAAAGTCACAGGGTTATCTAAAGAAGACTTAGAAAAATTACAGAAATGAAATACTTTCTGTTTTTTATTTTAAGAAAGTGAAACTATAATTTTGAATTTATCACACATATGCTTTAATATTCTAATATATTTAATAAAAAAGAAATAAAAGCAACATTTTTATCATATTGACCACTTTTTACTTTACTATCTAACTTCGATAATTCGACTAAACAATCTTTTAAATCATCTTCATGATAATTCACACTTTCTTTTCTTAATTTTTCTACTTGCCATTCTTGTAATTTTAATTCTTTCATTACATTTTGTTTGGCCAATCCTTTGCGTTCATATATTTTATAAAATAATAAAAGTCTATATTCTCTCGCTAATAAATTCATAAGTTGAAAGGTATCTACTTTCACTAAATTTAAATCATAAAACAATTGAAAAGATTCTTTCATATTTTTATTTATTGTAGCGTCCACAAATTTAAAAACATTATCACTTACTTGAGAAGAAATAATTTTTTTTATCTCTTGAAGTTCTATTTTATCTTTTTTTTGATATTTTAATTCTAATTTTTGTAATTCATTCATAATGATATCATAGTTTCCCAAACATGCTTCTATTATATATCGAATTACCATATCATTTGTTTGGTATTTATTCATTTTCTTTTTTACTACTTCGGTCAATTCATAATTTTTAGGTGAAACTAACTTTATTACTTTGCCTATTTCACTTGCTTTTTTCGTTATATTTTTCCGCATATCAAAACTATCATATGTACATAAAATTAAAGTAGTGTAAGGATTCGGATGTTCTAAATAAGAAAGAAACAAATCACTCTCTTTCTCACTACATTTTCCTTTGCCTAAAAAATCAGCATTTTTGACAATTAAAAATTTTTCTTCTTGAAATAAGGAAACATAGGAAGCTTCTTCAATAATATCTTGAAGAGAGGCGGCATTATAATCATACGTTATTTTATTTTGACTATTCTGAATAATATTTTCTAATTCTTCATCTAATAAAAATTTAGAATCCGTGGAAATTAAAAATAGATTCATTCTTTCACTTCCATTTCTATTTAAGTATACCATTTTTTAGGCGAAAGCAAAATAGGAATGGATGAAATACCCTTTTTTTGTTACTTTTATATGAATCGTTCCTACTTCACTCGTTAATAAAGGAAAGATATGTTCTTTTTGTAATCTAGTTAACGTTTCTTCACTTGGATGATGATATATATTATTTTTACCAACACTGATAATAGCTAAAGAAGGATGAACTTTTTTTAAAAAAGAAGCACTACTACTCGTGGAAGACCCATGATGCCCTACTTTTAAAATATCACTTTTTAAAGGATACGAAGTTAACTTATTTTCGGTGTCTATGCTGGCATCTCCCATCATCAAAAAACTAGTTTGAAAAATTTGAATGCGATAAATTAAACTGGCATCATTTTCTTTTTTGCTATTTTGAGTCAATTCTTGAATGGAAAATATTTTACTTTCTAACTTTTTCGTTATTTTTTGAAGGTATTGTTTTTTTATTTCCTGTTCGAATAACGTATCTTCATTTTGATTTAAGACTATTTTGGAAATTGGAAATTCTTTTAAAAGAAAGGACGCGTTTCCTAGATGATCGGTATCTCCATGTGTCAGAACTAACGTATTTATTTTTGAAATTCCTAAGGAATGAAAAAAAGTAATCATATTTCTAGCTGTATTATAATTTGGTTTTCTTTCTTCCCAATCTTTTTTGGGCAATGAAACTGTTCCACCTGTATCAATTAAGATTGTTTCTTTTAAATGAGGACTCACAAAAATGGTTGCATCCCCTTGTCCAACATCTAGAAAAAAGACTTGAGCTGATGTTTTCCAAAAAGGAGCTATTTTGATACTAAAAAGAAGGAACAGAAGATAAAAGAAATATCGTTTCTTTTTCACAAGGAAAAACAAAAGCAAAACAATATAATAGCCTACCCAAACCCAAAGCATAGTATTAGGAATAACAATTTTTCCAAATGTACAAGTTGCAAAAATCTGATTCAAAAAATCAACAAGACTTAAAAGAGGATTCAGTATTATCGAAACATAAGGAAAAAATATAGCTAGGAAACAACAAGGATAAAGAATAGAAAAACAAGGAATCCATAAAAGATTAAAAAATATACTAAGTACATTTACTTCATAAAAATGACTAGCGGTAATCGGTATACTTACCAAAAAAGAAAGACATGAACTATGCCACAAACTACGAAAAAAATGATTTTCTACAGGTAACAGCAAAAAGAACCCTGAAAGTAAAATGGAATACTGAAATCCAATATCTAAAAGGTAGAAAGGATTTATCCATAATAAAAGCAAAAAGATAACCAAAAATAAAGAAAAAGAATTCCAAATTTTATATTTTTGATTGCCTTTTTTGCCAAAATAAAACAGAAATGCTCTTAAAAAACTTGGTGGAAAAGAAACCATAAAACCATAAAGGCAAAATAAAATGGTAATGATCGTAGAACTTATTTTATTCTTTTTCAAAATTGCTTCACAAAAAAATAAAAAGAAGGTAAGATGCATGCCAGAAATGGCAAATAAATGACTCACTCCATTTTTTTGTAAAGTTTCTATGTCTAACCCACTCTTTTCACCAAGAAAAAAAGCAAGATAATATTCGGAATGAGAAAACGTTTCTAAATATTGGCGAAATTTATTTTTTAACGTATATAAAAATGGTTCAGAATAGGAAAAATGGATTGTTTCGCCTTTAAAAAGATAATGAATGCGATGACTTAAAAGATAATCTTTATAGGAAAAAGTATGAAAAATGCGCGTATCTTCAGGAAGTTCAAAAGTTCCAGTAAGTTGTACTTTTTTTCCATAACCAATCTTAGCTATTACATCTTCTTTTTCTTTTTCGGTCGAAATCCAATAATACACTTCTACTTTTTCTTTTCCTCGTACAACCATACTTAGAAGATTGCCATCTATTTTATATTCTAAAATCCTTCCTTCTAAAGATGTTTCGTTTTTTTGATAGAATGAATCATTTTTATGAAAATAAGAAAAGAAAACAAACCCTAAAGTAAAAAGAAAAAAAAGAAGAAAAAACCATTTAGACTGTAATATATTTTTCAAATTTCTCATAAATTGCATCTCCAATTCCTTTAATGTTTTTTAATTCTTCTTTTTTTAAAATTTCGCCACAAGTAGTTCGATACTCAATAATTAATTTGGCTTTTGCTTCCCCTATTCCCGGTAAAGTTTTTAGTTCTTCTAAACTTGCTTTATTGACATTGATTAATGCTGACTCCAATAAATCTTTTGAAGAGGTCGATTCTTCTTCCACGATTGGTTCTTTGGTTTTCGTATTTTCTTTTAATTCCTCATTGGTAAACACTGTTATTACCATTTCATTGGTGATTTGTTTTCCTAAATTTAAATTACTTGTCACTGCATTTTCTAAAAGACCGCCAGCCATTTGAATCACATCATTTACAATTGTTCCGTTTTTGACACGATATACACCCGGATTTTTAATCGCACCCTTAATATCAACAATGAGCATCTGGTTTTCTTTTGCTTCTATTTCTTCATAAATGCTATCTATTTTAGGACAAGTAAAAGATTCCTCTGCTGTAACAGAAGATACATATAGCCCACCAAAAAGAACTGACAAAAGAATAAAAAAAGCTAACACACAAAAAATCTTTTTCTCTTTTAAAAATTCTAAAACTTGCTCCATGGTTCCTCCTTCCTAAGAATGTACGAAAAGTACCTTCTACTTATATATACCGGAGGAAACCCGTAAAATCCTTTTTTTCTCGGAAAATTTCTTTTCTTTTCTACTTAATTAGACATTTTTATTGACACTTTTGACCCTTGTTTACATTTTTTTTACTTGCTATTTTGTCATTGTTTGAATAGCTCTTTTTTCTTCAATATCTTTATTTTCAAACGAAATACGCAAGACAACAAAAATCATTAAAATGACATTCATGTTGAAAGACCCCCCATAACTTAAGAACGGAACTGGTACACCCGTTAAAGGAATAAGCGCTAAAGTTCCCATAAAATTAATAAGCAAATGAAATAGTAAATATAAAAAAGTTCCATAACAAATTAATGAATTACGAAGCGAATAAGATTGTTTGGCAATTTTTAAAATACGATACAACATATAAAAATACCCTAAAATGACAAAAACACCTACTAATAATCCTAGTTCCTCTACTAAAATAGGAAAAATAAAATCGGTATGTGCTTCCGGTAAATATAAATATTTTTGAGAAGAATTTCCTAATCCTACTCCAAACAAACCACCATTATGATAGGCAATAAACCCATTACAAACTTGGTAGCCGGTATCTTCCATATATCTTTGACAAGGATTTTGAAATTTTAAACGCGATAACTGTGCACTATTAAAAATATCAGAACCACTATAAAGTAAAAAAATCAAGGCTATAATTGCTGCCAAACCAACATATTTAATAATACTTACTTTATTTTTTTCTTCAAAAGGAACTTTTAAAAATAAGAAGAAAACAATTCCAGCAATAATCATCGCCCCACCAAAATCAGGTTGCATCGCGACAAAAAAGAAAATTGCAACTGCTAATACGACAGGAATTAATTGAAAGGCAAAATTGGTTTTCGTTTTTAAACTTTTTTCATAAAAACAAGCACAAAATAAAATAAGTGCTGTCTTGGCAAATTCCGTAGGTTGTAAATTAAAAAAACCTAAATCAAGCCAACTTTGGGCACCACCAGCAACAAAACCTAAACTAAAAACCAAACCAAGAAGAATAAATACAGCCACGATAAAAATACAAGACAATAAAGGGTAATGCCTTGTTGGCGTATTTAAAACAAGAAAAAAACCAAACAGAAAAGAAGTCATAACAAATATAAATTGTCGAATAAAAAAATAATACGTAGAAACATTATACCGTAGTACCGCTGAAACGGAAGAAGCACTTAATATCATTACAAGTCCTAAAATAAGATAAAGAATCATCATAATAAATAATGGTTTTTCCATTTTACTTAAAATCGTTTTCATGTTTTAAGAAGATTCTCCTTTCTGATATTTTGGAACTGTTCACTCTTATAATAATCATACCATAAACTATGAAAAACAAAAGAGATTTTCCAAATATTTACGTTTTTTTATGTCAAAAATAAAAACAATTAATAAACTATAGTAGAAAGATTAGGAGGTATAAATTTATGTATTATTACGGAAATAATGGCTTCTATGGTGGTGGCGGATATGGATACCAACCATGTTGTGGTGGTAACACAGGATACGCCGGATATACTTCTGGTTATGGTGCTGGAGCAGCTATCTGGATTGTGTTATTCATTTTATTAGTAATCATCATTGGAGCTGGATGGAACTTCGGTGGAAATAATTACAATAACAACTAGATAAAAATGGACACTTCTTTTTCAGAAGTGTTTTTTATGGTTCTAAGGTAAGTTCTAGTTTCATTTCTTTGACATTTAAAACTGTATCTTTGGCAATATTATATGCTTTTACTTTTCCATAACCATTTAGAGTATAGGAAAGTCCTATCATATCACAAAACCGAATGACTTCATTGGCACTCCAAGAAGAAATGTCAGGCATTTTTATTTCGGAACCATTCGTTTTTAAAAATACTTTAGAATCACTGATGACTCTTGTATTTTCTTTGGGGTATTGGTCTATAATATAATTTCCATTTCCAATTACAATTGGCATCACTTTCTTTTTCTTTAAATCTTCTACTACAGCATTTGTTTCTTTTGATAAATACTCCGTAATTAAAACAATTTTACTTTCATCAACATCATTTTGTTCTTCGGTTACTTTTACAATATTAGCAACATCTTTTAAAGCACTGGAAACAATAAGAGCAATATCATTACTATCTCCAACATATTTTTCGGTAGCAAAGTAAAAAACATATTCGGGATTTTCATAAGGAAACATACCAATAAAAGAACGAATATAATCATAGTTTCCTGTTAAATACCCTCCATTTGGAGAAGCCATTTGTGCTGTTCCTGTTTTACCCATAATTTTGACATTACTAGGAGCATACACTTTATTATAACTAAAGCCATTATATACAACATCATACATAAGTTGTTTCATTTTTTCGATTGATTCTTTCTTTATATTTGTTTTGATGGTTTCTCTTTTTCGTTCGGAAACCACTGACCCATCTGCTCCCACAATTTTAGAAACAATATAAGGCCTTACTATTTCTCCATCATTGGCAAATAAAGTCATTGCTTGCATCAATTGAATTGGTGTGACTAAAACACCTTGTCCAAAGGAAGCATTGGCAAGTTCTGATTCATAATTAATATCAATTTTTCCTTCACTTTCTCCCGGTAAAGTAATTTTGGTTTTTTTCCCAAATCCTACTAAATTATAAAAATCATTTAACTTTGCAGCGCCTAATTTTAACCCTAGATTGGTAGCCGCGACATTGGATGAATAAGCAAATCCGGTATCATAAGTAATAGAACCCCATCCAACATTATTAAAGTCTTTAATTTTTGTAATTCCATCACTTAATGTAATTGTTCCTGACATATATTTATCTTGTCCATTATAGATACCATTTTCAATTGCCGCAAGCCAAGAAAAAACTTTCATGGTACTTCCTGGTTCATATTGGTACCCAACCAAAGGACTTAAATAATTGTTTAAATTTTCTAAGGTATTTGGATTAAAATTAGGATTAGAGGCACTTCCAATAATTTCTCCCGTCTTAGCATTCATAATAGTAAAACTAGCCCAATTTAATTGTTTATCTTTCGAAAAGTTTGTAATGGCATTCTCTAAAATATTTTGAACATCACTTTCAATTGTTAAATAAATATCATCACCACTTACCGCTTCTTCTTCATAAATTTCACTGGTTGGCATTTTATAACCATACGCATCTTGTTGATATTCGGTATACCCATTTTTTCCTCTTAATTCTTTATCAAAATAGGATTCAACGCCCATTTCACCAACAATTTCTCCTTCATCATTACTTCTAGCATACCCTAAAATATAGGAAGCCCAAGAAGAATTCATATATTGTCTTTTTTTGGCTAAAGTAACAAACTCAATTCCCGGTAAATCTAAAGCTTTGATTGCCATTTTTTCATCTTCACTAATTTTTCCCCATACACCCAGTTCTACTTGATATAAATCTTGATTCAAATACCCAGTTACATCCTCTTTACATTTTTTCTTATTTTCTTCTGATTTGGCTAAAATATTACATAAACTTTCAGCTGTTTTGTCTTTTTCCACTACATGCATGGGATGTTTTTCATCGGTTGTTCTAGAAGGAGATAAGATAGCAATTACTTTATAGGAATTGGCATTTTTGGCTAGAGCTTTTCCATTTGCATCATAAATAGACCCTCGATTGGCATACAATACTTCTTTTACGGTATTTCGATTACTGGCAAATTCTGCCAAATTAATTCCATCTACACTACTACTTAAGACAACATAAGATAATTTTACAACAATACACAAGAAAAAAAATCCAACAAGAATCATTGTTAGCTTTATATTTATATTTACTTTTTTTATGCCTTTTTTGGATTTCTTCATATATGACTCCTTAATGATCAATATTCTTTATATTATCATTATTATACGACATTCCTTTTTCGGTTGCAACACTTTGAATTTTATCTAAAGAAGCTAATTCATCTACTTGCATAGACAAAGATTCATTAATTCCTTCTTGTTTCGAAATTTCAGAACGTAATTGTTCTAAGTCAATATTAGATTCTGATAGTACAGCTTTCGTAAAAACAATTGAAACAGGAAATAAAAATACTGCAATGCCAATTAATACATAAAGCATTTTTTCTCCTTTAAAAAATCTTCTTTTGGTTACTTTCTTAGTCATATCTTTCCCTCTTTTTCTTTTTCACAAACACGTAGTTTGGCACTTTTACTCCGACTATTTGCTTTTATTTCTTCTTCATTTGGAAGAATTGGTTTTTTCGTAATTATTTTTAATAATGGTTGGTATTCAATAGGAATAGTTGGTAATCCTTTCACCATTTCATCTACTTCGGAATATTGCTTCATAATTTTTTTTACTAAGCGATCTTCTAAAGAATGAAAGGTAACAACCACTAATCTACCACCCGGTTTTAATAAAGAAATCGCCCTTTTTAAAGCTGTTTCTATTTCTTGTAATTCTTCATTGACTTCTATTCGAATGGCTTGAAAAATTACTCTTTCAGGATGTTTGTCATAAAAATACTTGGCTCCCACAGAACGCTTAATGATATCTACTAATTCTAAAGTAGTAACAATTGGTTTTGCTTTTCGCTCTTCCACAATTTTCTTAGCAATCAGTGGGCTTTTTGATTCTTCCCCATAAAGATAAAAAATATTTTTTAATTCTTCATAGGAATACTCATTTACAACATCATACGCGCTTTTTTCATCCTCGGTGTTCATCCGCATATCGAGTTTTTCATCTCTCATAAAAGTAAAGCCACGATTTTCATCTAACTGGGGAGAAGAAACCCCAAGGTCAAATAAAATTCCATCTACTTCATTTACTCCCACAGATGTTAAACATTCTTCCATTTTAGAAAAACGTTCATGAAAGATTTTAAAATTTGTTCCAATCTTTTCTAATACTTCTTGTGCATATAAAACAGACTGTTCATCCCGATCGAAAGCGAATAAATACCCCTTTTTACATCTTTGCAATATTTCTTTGGCATCTCCCGCATACCCTAAAGTGGCATCTACATAAATTCCATTTTCTTTGACTTGTAAATAATCGATACATTCATTTTTTAAAACCGTATAATGTTTCATAAATTCACATCCATAAATAGATTTTCGGCAATGTCACTTAATTTTGATTCATTTTCCTTTAAGAATGCATCCCAGGCATCTTTATCCCAAAGTTCAATACGGTCATTCGCGCCGATTATCACGCATTCTTTCGTTAAACCGGCGTAAAAGACCAACGGGGAGGTAATACAAGTTCTTCCTTGACGGTCAAACTCGCAAACAGTAGCACCAGAGAAGAAACTTCTGATAAAAGTTCTAGCATCTTTTTTGGTGAACGGTAAAGTGTTTAGTTTTTCTACTAGACTTTGCCAATCTTCCATAGAGTAAATGTATAAACATTTTTCTAAACCTCTAGCAATGACAAATTGGTCTTTTAAAACTTCACGAAATTTTGTTGGAATGACAATACGTCCTTTTTCATCAATGTTGTGATGATATTCACCCATAAACATATTTTCATCCCCCCACTTTCTTCCACATTTTACCACTGTCTACCATTATATTACTAAAAGTAAGCATATTTGTAAAGAAAAAAAAGTGGAAAACTATAAAAAAAAATCAACTTTACAATAAAGTTGACATTTCAAAGATTAGTTATTAAAGCTCTCTTTCTTTGATGTATTGATAAATCATTTCACAAGTCTTTTCTTTCCCAATATTGGCATTAATACATAAATCATAATTCTCAATTTTTCCCCATACTTGACCGGAAATCATTTCATAATAACTTGCTCTATTTCGATCGGAAAGTTCAATGTTTTTCTTCGCTTTCATTTTCGAATCTTTATACATTTCCATTACTTTTTTCACCCGATATTCTAAGGGAGCATAAATAAATATGCGAATGACATTTGCTTCATTTCTAAGGACATAATCGGCTGCTCTACCAACCAAAACACAAGAACCTTTTTGACTAATTTTTTTCAGGACTTTTTCTTGGGCTTCGATAGCATATTTGGCCGGTGATGTTGTTAAATATAATTGATATAATGAATCATTTTCTTCTTTAAAGGATGATAAAAACTCTTCTTGAAAGCCACTTTCTTTGGCTGTAATCGCGGCGATTTCTTTATCATAAAAGGGAATATTTAATTTTTTGGCAAGCATTTTGCCAATTTCTTTTCCTTGACTTCCATGCATTCGTGAAATAGTAATAATTACTCCCGGATGAGAATTTTCTAAAACGGCTTCTTTTGCTGTTTCATTTTCTTTCGAATCTATTTTTTTAAAGAATCTGATAACTAATACGATTGTAACGAAAATCCCTAACGCATCTGCAATCGGAGCAGCGATTAAAACACCAATAATTCCCATAAAATACGGTAGAATAATTACTAAGGGAACAAAAAAGATAATATCTCTTGCTAGTGAAACAATTGCCGCTTTTAAAGGTTCTCCTACGGCTTGGAAAAAGATGGAACTCATCTTTATTAAACAAGTAAATGTAACTAAAATTAAAAAGATTCGAAATGTAAGCACGGCAAATTCCATGTATAATTCTTCATTCGTACCAAAAATTTGAATAATAACACTTGGACAAAGTTCAAAAAGAATCGTTGAAACTACACCGACAAGAAATGATGTCAAAAGTACTTTTTTAAATGTTTCTTTTACACGACTTATATTTTTAGCACCATAATTATACCCTAATATTGGTTGAGCTCCTAATATAATTCCCACGATAATATTAATTACAATGGAAAATACTTTCATGGTAATACCAATCACGGCAATTGGAATATCACTTCCATATTTACTCATAGCACCATATTTAGATAGCATAATATTACAAACCAAAGAAATAATTACAATACTCATTTGAGTAATAAACGTAGAAATTCCTAACTTTACAACATTTTTAAAAATTGGTAAATTTATTTTGAAACTTTCTTTGGTTAAATGAAATGTTTTGGTTCTCGTATAATAGATAATGGAAACAATCAACGTAACAATTTGCCCTAGAATTGTTGCATAGGCTGCTCCTTTGATTCCTAAATGAAAACCAAAAATAAATATTGGATCTAAGATGATATTTATCACCGCTCCTACTAAAGTAGATGCCATAGAAAATCCTGGGGAACCATCCGCTCTAATGACAGCATTCATACTATTTCCTAACATATAAACTGGAATAGCTGCAAGAATAATTCCATAATAATCTCTGGCAAGAGCAATACTTTTTTCACTAGCGCCAAATAAATACAATAAAAAATCTTGTCCCATATACCCCAATATCAAGAAAATGATACTAATGATAAAAGTAATTAAAATACTATTACCAATGGATTTATCAGCATTTTTGGTATCATTTCTTCCTTGACATAAAGATAAATATGCCGCTGCACCATCACCAAAACACCACGCAAACGCTACAGCAATAATCGTAATTGGGTAAACAACTCCCGTTGCTGCATTTCCTAAATACCCTAATTCACTGTTTCCAATAAATATTTGATCGACAATATTATATAAAGAACTAATTAATAAAGATAAAATACAGGGAATCGAAAATTTTAGTAATAATTTTGAGATTTTTTCTTCCCCTAAAAACTTATTTTCTTCTTTCATTTTTCTTTTCCTCCTTCTCTTTCTAATCCATTTTAGGGCAAAAAAAGATGCGTAAAACAATAGTCTTGTTTTTACGCATACTTGCTGGATCAGACCTTATTCATTGTACAACTTTTCCATTTTTTTTGCAAATGTTTTTTTCGTTTTTTTCGTTATTTATAAAGTTTTTGCTAATTCCAAAGCTGCTTTTATTACTTTGTCCATATCATAATATTGATAAGAGCCAAGTCGTCCACCAAAAATTACATTTTCCTCTTTGGATGCTAATTCTTTATAAGAAGTATACAAAGCATTATTTTTCTCATCGTTTACAGGATAATATGCTTCCATATTTGGTTCCCAAGCCACAGGGTATTCTTTCGTAATTACCGTTCCTTTGGCTTCTTTGATACCAAAATGTTTATGTTCTATTACTCTCGTATAAGGAGTTTCTCGATCGGTATAATTAAAAACAGCATTTCCTTGATAGTTATCTACATCACTTAAATATTCAGTTTCAAATCTTAAACTTCGCCATTCTAAATTTCCTAAAGAATACTGAAAATATTCATCAATCATTCCAGTATAAATCACTTTATTAGCCATAGAATCATACATTTCTTTTTCTTTTAAATAATCTACATTCACTTTCGTTTCAATTCCTTTTAATAAATTATCAATAATGACATTATACCCATCCATAGGAATTCCTTGATATCGGTCATTAAAATAATTATTATTAAATGTAAAACGGACAGGAAGTCGTTTAATTATAAATGCTGGTAGTTCTTTACAATCTTTTCCCCATTGTTTTTCAGTATACCCTTTTACTAATTTTTCATAAATATCTCTTCCTACCAATGATATAGCTTGTTCTTCTAAATTTTCTGGTGTTTTTCCTTTTAGTTCTTGTTTTTGACTTTCAATTTTTTTCATTGCATCCATAGGTGTTTGGACATCATCCCATAATTTGGTAAATGTATTCATATTAAATGGCATATTATATAGTTCTCCTTTATAATTGGCAATAGGAGAATTTTGATATTGTCGCATATCACATAAGTTTCCTACATAATCCCAAATTTCTTTATCATTGGTATGAAATATATGAGCACCATATTTATGAACATCAATACCATGTATATTTTCACAATAAATATTTCCCCCTAAATGTTCTCTTCGTTCAATGACCAATACTTTCTTTCCCTTTTTATGCAATTCATGCGCTACAACAGAGCCAAAAAGACCCGCGCCAACAATTAAAAAATCATATTTTTTCAAATCCTTTACCTCTTTCTAATTTAAGAATAACGGAAAAAGCTTAAAATTGCAAGAAAAATAAAGGAATGAACTATGTCCAATTAACATCAGTCCAAGATTCATCTGTTGGTTTATTTAAAGATTCAAGACATTCTTCAAACATTTGCGATACATCAGCATCTGGTTTGTGAACAAAATGATTTCCATAATTAATTTGTGATAATACTGAATCACCTTTAAACATCCAACTCATATCGGTTACTTGTGATGTATCAAAATTACCTTGAGATAAATCTAAGGTAGTTAAAGAAGTCATGTTGAAAAACATCCTTTCCATATTTGTTACTTGACTGGTATCAAATAAATTTCCTAGATTTAGTTCATTTAAGTTTTCCATGCCTGAAAACATATATCTCATATTTTCAACTTTACTAGTATCAAAATGACTTTGAGATAAATCCAATGTGGTTAATAAATTCAGACCAGAAAACATGCTATTCATACTAGTTACATTGCTGGTATCAAAAAGTGCCCCTAAATTTAATTCTGTTAAAGCTCCACTAAACATAGCTTCCATGTTTGTTACTTGATTGGTATTAAAATGTTCTCCTAAATTTAATTCAGTTAAACTTTCCATCCCTGAAAACATAAAGCTCATATTTTTTACTTGACTGGTATCAAAATAACTTTGAGATAAATCCAATGTGGTTAATGAATTCATTTGATAAAACATGGCACTCATGTCTGTTACTTTGCTTGTATCAAATTTACTTCCTAAATCTAAAGTTTGCAAAGATGATAAATCACCAAACATATCGTTCATATTCTTAACATTTGAAGTATCAAACTGCTTTCCTAAATTTAATTCAGTTAAATTAGTCAAATGATAAAACATATAACTCATATCGGTAACGTTGGAAGTATTAAAATGTTCTCCTAAATTTAATGTAACTAGACTGGTTCCAAAACGAACTGGTTCAAACATGGAAAACATGTGGGTCATGTTTGTTACACGACTGGTGTCAAAAGATTCTCCTAAATTTAATTCATTTAAATAACTCAAATAATAAAACATATAACCCATATCAGTAACATTTGAAGTATCAAAACCAGTTAAATCTAAACTTTTTAAATAGCTTTTTTCTCCTAATGCACCATAATATACATCCATATAAGAAGTAGCTCGAAACATATTAGACATATTGGTTACTTGACTGGTATCTAAATTTTGTAATTCCATTGATTCCACATTTCCAAATCCAAAAAATAAATAAGAACTATCTGGATTTGCTATGACTTTTCCATTTCCTTGAATATAAGCTGTATATGCTTCTTTCATTTCTGAATCAGCTGTTTCTAAATCCCATACTTCTACTTGGTCTCCTGTTGGTACTAAATAACTCATGACACTTCCATCTTGATCGATACTTTCATCAAAAACAAGTTCTGTTCCTTCATGTGGTTGTAATTGATCTTCAAATACTATTTGAGTTATTTGATCATGATATTGCCACATTCCTTCATTATCATAAATTGGGTCTTCATCATAAGAAGAGTTAATTTTTCTTAACATTCCTTTTATTGGTAATCTATATGCTGCATTAATGGTTACTTTGCCTTTCCATTGGGTATTCGTTGTTTTTCTTCCATCTTCTGTTTGATATGGTGTATCTTCATCTAAATATAAATACATACTAAAATCTTTGGTTGCTCCTTTGTCTATTGTAAAATTATATAAATTATAGGCATCCAATGAGTCTTCAATTAATTTATTCTCATTTTTTGGATTCGTTGTCAATTTATAATGTTCATTGTATTCTTCATCAAATTCGTAATTATTTAATACAGTCGTTTCATACATAGTATAATTTTCTTTTCCTTCATAAAGAATTACATCTACCCATTCATCATCTAACTTGGTTTGTTCTGCTTCTATTGGTAATGTTTCTAAATTAATCGATAAATTTGCTTTACTATTGCATTCATTTTTTATGGTAAAATGATATGGTGTTTCTTTTGCAAAAAAATCTTCTAATTCATCAAATGTCATAGGGTATGCATTTTGTAATTGAATAGAATGTTCCTCTGTAAATTCAAGTTTTAAGCAATCAGAAAATACTAAATTTTCATCACTTTGTTTTAAGGTTATTTGCCAAAAAGCATAAGATAAACCTACCAATGCTAATGTAAAAATACATAATCCTAAAATAAGTAATGTTTTCTTTCTTTTTTCCATATACTCTTACCTCTCATTCTTATTATGTTTCTTATTGTGCCATATTATGTCATGTCTTTATTTTATAGCTATTTAGTTATAATCTCAATATTGAACTTAAAAAAAATTACTATCTTTACAATAGTAATTCTAGCATTAATACCCCCCCCCCATTTCAACTTATTTTCTTTATGAAATGGAATGATTTTACATTTTTTTACATATCTTTTTTAGCTTTTTCTTCTTTTCTACTTTTTAAATAATCTTGTAGAGTAATTGCTACTTCTTTAGGAATTACTTCCATTAATTCTTCTAAACTCGCTTGTTCCATAGAACTAACACTTCCAAATTTTTTAATTAAATCTTTTCTTCTTTTCGCACCTATGCCTGGGATTCCATCTAAGACACTTCCAATAGAACCTTTGCTTCTAATTGTTCGATGATATGTGATAGTAAAACGGTGTACTTCATCTTGCATTCTTGTTAAATAATGAAACACATTACTATCTCTTGGAATTTCAATTATTTCTAATGTATCACCATCAATTAAATCATTGGTTCGGTGTTTATCATTTTTCTTTAGTCCACATACTTTTACTTTTAAATTTAAAGTATCTAGTATTTCTTTACAAGCATGAATTTGACCAATTCCACCATCGACAATAATCAAATCAGGAAGTTCAGTTTTTTCTACTAAGGCTCTTTGATAACGGCGATAAATAACTTCTCGCATCATATTATAATCATCATTTTTTTCAAAACTCATTTTATATTTTCGATATTCATTCTTGGCAGGATAGCCATTTTTAAACACTACCATCGCACTTACTGACCAATCACCAAAAAGATTGGAGTTATCAAATAAATCAATTCGATCTAAAATATCTAAATGTAATAAGTTTTTTAGTTCTTCATTGGCCTCTTCCGTAAATTTTTCTTTCTTTCTTGTTAAATCCATTTCATTTTGTAAATTAATTTTGGCATTATCTATGGCCATTTGTAAAACACCCTTTTTTTGACCTTTCAAAGGCGTTACAAATTTATGTTCAAAATAAGCTTGTAATACTTCGGTATTTAATTCTTCACTCACTAATATTTCTTTCGGAATTTCATGTCGTTCATAAAATTTAGTGATATAATCTTCCATATCTTCATTATAATCACTGACAACTGGGAAAATATCCGTATGTCCCCCTACTAATTTACCATTTCGTAAAAATAAAATTTGTACTGAAATATACCCATTTTCAAAAAAGGTGCCAATTACATCTCGATTGGTAAAATCTTGTAAAGTAATTTTTTGGCGATCTAAAATGACATTGATATAATCTAATTCTTTTTTTAGTTCTAAAGCAAGTTCAAAATTTAAAGATTCACTAAAAGCATTCATTTTTTCCACTATTTTATCTTTTAAAATTTTATCGTTTCCATTTAAAAATCCTAAAATATCTTGTTCCATTTTCTGTTCTACTTCTTTTTCTGGTTTCTTTTCACAATAGCCTAAACATTCTCCAATATGGTAATACAAACATACTTTTTTGGGATTTCCTTCACATTTTTTTAAAGGGTATAAACGATTCAATAAATTGACAATTCTTCTTGCTGCATAAGCATTTGGGTAAGGTCCAAATAATTTCTTTTTATCTTTTTTTCGAACACTTAAATACCGTGATACTTTTAGTCTTGGATAAGGTTTTTCAATATATTCAATATAAGGATAACTTTTATCATCTTTTAACAGAATATTATATTTGGGATTATATTCTTTAATTAAATTAATTTCTAATAAAAATGCTTCTAATTCACTAGATGTAACAATATAGGTAAAATCCGCTATTTCACTGACTAATTTTTCTGTTTTTCCTGTTTGAACACGATTAAAATACGAATTTACTCGTTTATGTAAATCTTTGGCTTTTCCCACATAAATAATTACCCCATTTTTATTTTTCATTTGATAACTTCCTGGTAGATGAGGAATTTGTAATAATTTTTCTTTTAACATGTTTTTCACCTCTATTTCGTATCACTTTTTCGTTCTTATTGTAACATATTTTTCTTGCTAAGAAAATGAAAGTCTTTTATAATTTTTTTAGGTGACATAGTCTGAAAAGAAAAACAAAATTTATTTTATAAAAAATAGGAAAAAAGGGCAGACTTCCCCTTACCCCAAGAAAGT
>CANQEG010000023.1 GCA_947594705.1 uncultured Bacilli bacterium
TGTCTTTAGTTTCTCATAAATAAATTATATGTCAAGTGGTTTTCTTCATTTTGTGGATAACTCCTGCAAATTTCTTTGCTTATTCACATAAAAAAAAGATAGTTTTTACTTTTTCTATCTTTTTATGTCTGAATAGTTACAAAACATTTGGTTTTTTCCAAATGTTTTTAACTTGTCGCTTTGCCATCTAATTCTAAAATGGCATCCACTTTATTTACAATATCAAATGATTCTGAACTTGAACCGACATTATATGATCCACTTTTGGTTGTTACTTTTACACTTACTTTTGGAGGTGCTTCATAAATTCCATAAAAATCTACTTTATAAGTATTTAAGGAAACATTTTCCGCAAATCTTCTTAAGAAACTTTCCACAAATTTATCAGAATTTATTTTTAATTCTCCACTTGTACGATAGTATGATAAGTCAACGGCATCTACCATGGCTTGTTCAGTTACTTCTTTGATTAAATAGTAATCTTGCGTATTTGTAGTTGTTACATTAGATATAAGTAACATAATCATTAAAACAAATACACCTAATATGACAATCCAATATCCCCAGTAAGATTCTTTCATTTGACATCACTCCTTATTCTCCATGAAGGTCCAATACCTTTACATGTATCTAAGCCATATCCTGAAGGACAATATTCTGTTTTATAAGCATCGAATAATTCCCAAGCACTTTCTCCTTCATTGGTAATTCGATATACATCTGTCGCAAATTCATTATTTTGACGATCTAATAAATCTAAGAAACCACTTCGGCAACGAACACTATATTCTTTATTGCTTGTACTATCTTTATAGTTATCACAATAAACAGAAGCATCTTGGTCTAATCTTGTGGAATAACTACTTGGAATTGTAGCGTTGGTATAAGAACCAGCTTCATCGTTATATTTTCGAATATTTTTTAAATTGGTTGGAGTAAGTGTGTAAGAATATTGTGGAGTGTTATAAATTGTTTCTGGTGATTCACTATCACGTGATTTTTCAATTAATTGTCTAGTAATCTCACCTTTTAAGTTATTGTTCCAGTTATACCCAACTGGTCTTTCATTAGGGAACAATCCATTTAAGGAAACAGTTCGATAACTATAAGTTAATCTCTTACCATCGAAGATACATGTATCACAAGTAAATTCACATTCACCATCACATTCTTCATCATCAAATGTACATTCATCATCTTTACAGAAGAAATCACAATCATCACAGTTATTTAAGTAATGACATACATACCCAGCATTGGTTGAACTTGATACTTGTTCGCTTGAAAGTCTGTCACTATCGGTACATTTTTCATCAGCTGGAATAGCACCATAAGCTGTGATGACATCTTTATTTCCAGAAGTTCTACCAATTAGTCTTCCAAGTTCTCCAGAAATTTGATTTGATTGCCCAATATTTGCAAAAGTGAATGTAAATGGGAATACTCCTGTTTTTTGAATTAAAGAAATTGGGAAACTATTTTCAGGTAAATTTGTATATAAGGTATTTACATTTGCATTATTTTTCTCTGGTCTTATTGTACCAAATGGTGTATATGTTGAGAATACATCTTTGGCTTTAAATGATGAGGTATAATTTTTTGTTTTTTGAATCCATTTGGCTGTACTAATTTTAATACTTTGATTGGTACATCCAGTAGAAGAACATCTCATAAATGCTATTTCACTATATCTTATATCATTTGTTCCACCACTTAAACAAGCATATTCATTATTTGTGTCTCCTGAACAGAACGTGTTTGTAGAGGTTACGACCTCATTACCAGATTTTTCAAATTCTCCAGTAATAATGTTTTTATAAGATTCATTATAACTAAATGTTACTTTTGGATCAAATTTCATTTGATTTTGCCAATCTGGTGAATCGGCATTTAAGCTTTCCATAATAGAAGCAAGGTTACCATTTTGAATAGCACCAGAACAGCTATTGTATTCTTTTAAAATTTGATTAATTTCTTCAATGGCTTGTTTGGCTTTGGTTAAACCACTTGAACTACTTGAATTATAAGAAGAACTTTTATCACTACAAGAAGTTTCACTAGATGGTCCTACCGTAACATTTTGAGAAGTATTTCCAAGAGTTGTATTATACCCTTTAAATCCTGTATTGTAATGATATTCATCATCTGGACCAGAACCATCTTCACTACAATCTCCACAACGACAACTTTGAGTTACGGTTTCACTCTCAGCCATTAATTGATTGTAACGATATTCATTCCATCCTTCAATATATTTTTTATATGCGTCTTGTAAATCTTTCATAAATTGATTTTCATTTGCACTATTATACCCAATTGGTTTTGTAGAGTCCATAGCACTTGCTGTATAGCAATTTCTTGTACCACTGATTGACAAATTTGACAATGTAAAGTAACCGCCACTTTGTGTTCTTTGAGCACTAGGAAGTGTAAAGTTATAAGATTCATCGCAGTAAACTTTACAATAACGATTATTCGTTACGCCATCTACACTGGATTCATATTTTTCACCAGTAGCATCCTGTTTATCAATTACACATGCTTTTACTTGATTCTTTTTATATTCATTACATGCAGCTGCTTTTTGAGAAATGTCGCTGATAGAACCTGGTATTGTATAGGCTGCTTCAGGATTATTTACTAATTCTCCACAATCATCTGGAAGTGAAACAGCTGGATTACAGTTTACACATTTTTTATTATACTCATCACATGATGGACTATTTGGATCTTTTTCACATTCATCTTCTAATTTAGGACATTCGCAATCTTTTTCATATTGTTTTTGATCACATTTGTCGCCACTTCCATCACCATCGTGATCGTTACAATAATAATCATTGCCATCTTTTGAACATGATGGTTTTAAACATTGTTCTTTGTAATCTTTTTCGGGACATTCTTTTCCATCTTTACAATAGAATTTATTATTTTCTTTTTCACAAGATCTATTTTTTTCACAAGTATTTGGACATTTACTTGTATCTACTTCACTTGGAGCAGTTGTTCCATAAGCCCAAGTTTTTTCAAGAATTAAAGAACCATTTTTATATTTTTTATAAGTATAATTTCCTGTTGAAGTATCACAAGTACATGTTTCATCCCAAGGAATTTTGGTTCTTCCACCACCATGTGGAGATCCAGAACTAATTGTATTAGGACATGTAGTTCCTGGCATTACTGCAAGCATTCTTTGCTTTGGATTAGAAGTGTTTTTACCAATTAAATATAATTGAGAAGCAGCACTTAAACTATCACAATAAGCAGTGGAAATTTCTAATCCAGGATCACTTCCATCCCATGAACCTTTATTAAAACGAACGGTTACTCCGACAGTATTATTATTTACTAATTTTGCTTCTTGCGAAACAATATTATTTGCTAAAGTAGGATTGGTAAAAATAGCCTTAAATTGTTCAGGATAAATTTTATTGACATTAGTTTGAGGAACTAATTCAACATAAATTTCTTCTAAACCATCACTTGAAGTCGTATGTCTAAAGTTTTGAGTATTCCAACTTAATCCCCAAATACCACCATTATCAAAGCCTAATTGTACTAATTGGTCATAAGTTTGACCGCTTTGGGCAACAGCAATAGCTCGATTATATATATCTGTGGCAATTGCTACTCTAGAATCTCCTTGACTAAAACCAGCAGTTAAGCGGTTAAATAAGTTATAGGCATCTTGATTACTTCCACCAGAAATACATCTTCCTCCATTGGTATGATAACATCCACCACTGACATAAGTTTGGGTAATCCAACGGAAAACAAGTTCACCAATAATATTATTGGTTTGATTTGTTGTGGCATAGCCATTCTTTTGCATATATTGATAAGCATAAGTCGCAGCAATGTCAAATTTTTGCCATGCTCCTGTACTTGTACTTGGATCTACGACATGAATAATTTGATAGCCTCCACCATTTTGACCATATGGTCTTCCAGGATCCAAACAGTATGTCATATAATCAGTTCCATCAATATTTGCCCTATATAAATACATACTATATGTTTTACCATCAGTTCTTGACAGTTTCTCACTACCAATTCTTCGAACACTTACTGCAGCATTTACATTTTGTAACAAACTTACACTCAATAAACACAATAATAATAGTATAACGATTCTTCCCTTTTTCATATTATTTTTTTCCTCTGCTTTCTAACTATAATCACAGAAGTTACAACCCCTATTAATACTACACCTATGGCAATATAGATACCATATTGTTGCCAAAAATCACTTTTTTCATGTGTTTCTTGTTCTTCTTCAGATTCTTTTTGCTTTTTATTCTCAATGTCTTCGATAATTTGTTCTTCAGTCATATTAATGTCCATTGTAATAAATTTTTGACAATAATAAGCATCGATTTCTTCACAATAAAATTCATTACTATAACTGTTAAACTTTGGCGTTATTAATGACATTTTATTTAATTCCGTACCACTACAATCAGAATGGTCAGAATACACTTTAATTTCATATTCAATAATATCTTCTAAATCTAATCTGTCCCAAGTAATGGTTCCATTATCACTATCTTTATAATGATATTCCTTTATTTCTCCGGTCAATTTATTTTCTACAGTAACATATAAATTTTCCGTTAGATTAAAAATAGAACTTACTATTTTTGGCTCCATGATTTCAGTCTCATCATGCCCGCCTTCAGAATTTTCTCCTTCGGCAATTTCAAATTCTCCAGTTCCATAAAGAGCTGATTCATATTTTGCAGTTATATTCGCCGCTTCTCTTTGCAACGTAACTTGAGTTTCATAATCACAGGCAGCTGAAACGCTCGGAATTAAGAACAATGAGAACAGAGTACTTATCAAAATTGTTTTTTTGATATTTAACATTAGTCTTCCACCTCACATTTACAAATGTATTGTACCATATCAAAACAATTATTTCAAGATTCACTTACGTAAAAAAGTCCTCATTTAAGGGGACTTTATTTCCTTTTTTTGTTTTTCTTACTTGTACTTACTTTTTCTTCATTTTTTAACCAAATAATTCTAACACATAATACCATGTACCATCAAAATTAATTGCAATACCAATTTTATCAAAATTATCATAAATCATATTATCATAATGAGAGGGAGAATTCACAAATTCTTGATGAAACTCCTCGGCACTTAATGAACGTAATGAATTAAAATTTTCACCATATGCAAGTTCATTGGCAGTGTAAAATGGTTTATTATTACTAATTCGATAATGGTAGTTTCCGTTTACATTAAAGTCATAGTTTCTCATTACTTCACTTACTCTTAGCATGGCACTTAGTTCTAACGATTTATTCCAACTTAAAGTACTTTTTCCTTTTTCTCTTCTAAGAGCATTTAATTTGTTAAATACTTCTTTGGCAACATTACTATATTTATCATAAGGAGATGTTTCTATTTTTCTAAGACTATACAAAGTCATATTGTTTGATATACGGATTGTAGCATGATCGCTATATTTTAAAGTGGTACTATCAGGACTGGTACTAAAACCAACCGTAGTATAAAAATCATTATTTAAATCGGGTAATGTAACTTCACAGGAAGAATCTCTATTATAATATGTGCAGTTTTTGGTGATAACTCCATCAAAAGCCCCATTGCCATCAATTGTTACTACTAAATCTTTTTTCGTAATTGCAAAATAAAGAGTATCTTGAGATATATTTATTTGCGTATTTGGTTTTAAATTGGTACTCGTGGCATTTTGATTGGTACTCCACCCAAGGACATCTTTTGAAGAATATATTTCTGGAAGAGTAATCGTACAGGAAGTTCCTTTGGTAGTACAACTTTTCGTACTTTCACTAATAGAAGCCCCATTTTCGATAAAGGTAGCGGTATAAGTTACGGTATATTCTGGAGTACTAGGATTTTCTTCAGAAGGATTTACGTTTCCACCATGGGGATTAGAATTTTCATTGGGAGGATTTGAACTATTATTGTTGTTGTTATTGTTATTATTGTTGGTATCATTGTTATTTTGATTATTATTATTGGAATTATTATTGTTATTAGAATTATTGTTATTATTTTCGGAATTGGTGTTATTATTCTCATTATTATTGAAACTATTATTATTTTCAGTGGAATTTTGATTATTATTACTGTTGTTATTATTGTTTTGATTATTATTGGAATTATTTTCACTATTATTGTTATTATTCTCCGGATCATTAAATGAATTGTTATTATTGTTGTTGTTATGATCTGGCCAAATTACACTTCCTGGTTTAGAAGAAGAGGGAAAATTTTGATTTCCCATGCCATTTTCGAATCTATTTTTTAATTCATCTATTTTAGCTTTGGAAACAAAATTAGGCACAGAAAAAAAGATAAAAATAATCGTAATCAATACAGAAGTTACTATCACACTTTTTTTTGTTTCAAATAGATTCTTTTTCATTTTCTTATTCCTTCTAGATTCATTATATTATGGAACTTTTGCTTTTGCAATTTCTATTTCTTTATTTGACATCCTTTATTGTAAAACTAGGAAAGCTATGATAAAATAAGATAAAGTTAGGTGGCTAGTATGAAAGAAATAAAATGGAAAAAATTATGGTTAGGAATTGGGTTTATCTTTTCTTATATGCTTCTTATTCCCCTTTTTATTGTTTTCGTTTTTTCTTGGTTTTCTTTAGATGATAAAGTGTATGTAGTTCTTGCAAATTTATCTTGTTATATTATTAGCTTAGGATTTTTGATTTTCTTTTATCGTAAATCTTTGAAAAAAGATCTTATTGATTTTCAAAAACATTTTGGTTCCTATTTTAAAATTGCTATAAAAAATTGGTTTTTGTTACTATTATGTATGCTTTGTTGTAATTCCATTATTTTAAATTTATTACAAGGGAGTACTGCTGCAAATGAAAGCTTAAATCGCGATCTTATTACTTCTTTGCCTATTTTTTCTTGTATTTCAATGGTAATTTTAGCACCCATGATTGAAGAACTTTTATTTCGTAAAGGCTTTAAAGATGTTTTTCCAAAGAAATATCAATATTTATTCTTTTCTAGTTTTTTATTTGGATTTGCCCATATTGTTGCTTCGTTAAATTTTGAAAGTGTTAGTCTTTTTCTTGAAAATTTACCACAATGTCTTTATATTATTTCTTATGGAGGGATGGGCTACTTTTTGGCAAAAGCTTATGATGATACCAATAATATTTTTACCAGTATTTTAGTTCATACGATTCATAATAGTTTTTCACTTATTATCATCTTTATAGGAATGGTGCTTGTATGACACAAGAAAAAGAACCAAAGAAATTAGGCTTGTTATCTAAATTAGGAATAGGCCTTGTTATTCTTATTATTATTTTTTATTGTTATATGCATTTTTTTGAACCACATCAATTGGAAATTTTAGAGTACCCTATTGTCCATGAAAAAATTCCGGAATCTTTTAATGGATTTAAAATAGTTCAGTTTTCTGATATTCATTTTGGTAGAACCACTAACGAAAAAGAGTTAGAAACAGTAGTGAATCAAATCAATCGTTTAAAACCAGATATTTTAATTTTTACCGGAGATTTATTTGATTTTAATATTAAAGTATCAGAAAATACCCAAAATAAAATTACTGAAATTTTACAAAAAACCAAAGCTACAATTGGAAAATATGCCATTTATGGTGACCAAGATTATACTCAAGATGGTTTTGAAACAATTTTTCAAAATTCCGGTTTTACTATTTTAAAGAATCAAAATGTTCCTATTTATTATAAAGGAAATACACCTATTTATTTAAGTGGAATTCCATCTATTTCAAAAAAAGAAGAAAACATTACCGAAGCGTTAAAAAAGGAAGAACAGACCTATCAAATTTTGATTATGCATGAACCTATTTTATGGAAAGAAGTGGCTTTTCAAGCCAATTTAGTTTTAGCAGGACATTCTTTGGGAGGAAGTGTTAGATTTCCTTTTACAAATGGTATTTTTCCTTTAGAAAATACTGATTCTTATCAAAAAGGAATATTTCATCAAGGAGATTCTACAATGGTTGTTTCTTCGGGAATTGGAACCCAAAATTTTACTGTACGATTTGGTAATTTTCCTTCTATTACATTATATCGTTTGTATCATGAATGACTTGGTCATTCTTTTTTTTGGCAAAGAAAAAAGTTACATTATTCCTTTTGTAACTTTTCTAATCTATTTATCGCTTCTTTTATTTCTTCTTCCGTCTCTAAGGAAGATATGGTATTGTCTTCTTCTACTTTTACAACGATTCCTTCATTTAAGGGATTTTCGTTTTCTACCGGACATAACATAGCGTATGTGGTATGATTCGATTCATACATTTCATATACCAAATATTCTTTTTCATCTACTTCAATAATATCATTTTTTTCCATTATCTAGAAAGTCCCCTTTCTTCCACTGTGATAGATTCTTTTGGATAATATCCATAAGTGAATCCTTCTCCAACAGAAATGTATTGGTATCCTTGTTTTATAAATTCTAGGGATTCTTCATCCGTATGTGATACATGAACAATTCCTGTTTCAGAATCTAAGAAACCGATTTTTTGAATTGGAATCAAAGTATCAGGAGAGAAAAATTGTGGTTTTCCAACTGCTTTATCTTGCCCTGTTCCAACATAAATATCTTCATATACGGAAACTCCAAGTTTGACACGGAACTCATCGCCAATATGAGGAACATTGGCATCTTCCAAAGTAATTTCTTTTTCAATTACTACATTAGATTCTTCTAAGTTGATATCGCCATAATCTTCAAAGACCGGATTTTCAATTTGAATTTCAATTGCTGGATTATTTGATGTTTTTTTATTTGGCATTGTAAATCCAGTTGTTAATAATGATAAACACAATAACCCTATGGTAGCCGAAACAACTTTTTTTGGAGTTAATCTACTTAATAATTCTGCAGAAGCTTTTCTTACTACTTTGAAGGCTTTCTTATGCCATTTTTCTTCTTTTTTCTCTAACTTTTGTTTTAATTCTTCTACTTCTTCTTTTAATTTGGCGATTTGTTGTTCTTTTTCCGTTTCTGGATTTTTTTCTGGCTCACTAGGAACTTGTAAGGTTGGGTATTTCTCTATTTCAGGAGGTGTTTTTTCGCCTTTTAAATATTCTTTCATTTCTTCTATAGTTTGATATGGCGGTATTTTTAAATCAAAACTTTGATTGGCTAATTCTTCTTCCGTCATATTCGCGATTCTAGCTAATTCACTTTTATAATACGGAATATTTTTTAGTTCTTCATGATATTCTATTAAAAGTTCCTTTGGAATTTCTTCATTTGCCATCATTTTGTTTTTTATTTGGTTTTCATACCCTTTTTTAGATTCTTCAAATTGAGATATTGCTTCTTCTAAATCGTGTTGGTATTTTAGAATTTGTTCTTTTCTTTGGTTTTGTGCTTTTTCAATATATCCTTGTAAAAAGGAAGGAACTTGATATTCACTTGGAGTATCAAACTCATAACTTTGATTTAAGGTTTCATTCCAAGCTTCTTCAATTTGTTTTTTATAATCCGGTTCTTGTTCTTCTAATTCTTCTGGGATTTCTTCCATTTCTGGAAGCAATGGTTTCTCTGTTTTCATTAAAATTTTATATAACCGATTGGTTTCTTCTTTGATTGCTTCTATTTTTTCAGTGTTTTCTTTTGGTTCTTTTTCTAAAAGATAGAAACATTGAAATAACTTGGAACAAATCATAATTTGATATAACTCTTCACGTGTATAAGTAGCTTCTTTGGTTTCTAATTCTTTGACATATTGAATTTGATTTTCCATTAATGTATCATGCTCGGCTAAATACGTTTCATGTGCTAAAACATTCATTTCACTTTCTAAAGCTGCATTTCTTAATAAATCAACTCTTACTGGCGATAAATGAGAAATAAAATCAACAAAAATACGGAATGTATCATTTTGTAAATCTATTTGTTTGATATAACTATTTTGGTTACTAAATGTTTCATAATGGTCTAGCCAAAAATCAAATAATTCATATTCATCCTGTTCTTCTGGTTCTTTTTGCCAAA
Source organism: uncultured Bacilli bacterium (assembly GCA_947594705.1). Lineage (GTDB taxonomy): Bacteria > Bacillota_I > Bacilli_A > RF39 > UBA660 > Ventrenecus. The sequence continues at coordinate 10,036 of CANQEG010000023.1, forward strand.
TAACTGTTTTTTCTTCTTCCTCTTCAGGAATTTGTTCTTTCTTGTAATATGCTTCTAAATACTTTTGGTATGCTTCTTCTGATTCATTTTCATTTTGTTTTCTTGGTAATACATCTTTTTCTTCTAAGATTGTATTCGTTTCTAAAATTTCTTGATATGAACGATTTAAATCTTCTTGGATTCGATACAAAGTATTTATTTTTTTGATGGTCTCTTCTATATTGGTAAAATCACTTTTAGAAAAGCGTGTTTTCATACCATCATATATGGTAACTAATTGGATTAAGTGAGCATATTTTTTTTGTTTTTCTAGAGGAATATCAAATAATTCACTTGAAGTATTATGATTTTTTTCAATTTGCTTTTTGATTCTTTCCACTTCTTTGTAGTAATCGCTTCTCTCTTTGGTCCATTTATTTAAATCTTCTAATAATTTTTTCTTTTCTTCCATATTGGTAGTTTTGGTTAACTCTACTTGAATGTCAGCAATATACCCTTCAATTTCTTCTAAGCCAGATAGAAAGAATAATAAATCTTCTTTTTTGGCTGTTTCTACCTGAATTTCTTTCCAAAATGTGACGAATTCCTTATCTTTGTTTTGTAATTTTGTAATTAAATCATTCATCATATATGTATCACCTACTCACTCTATTATGGAAATTATAACACATTATTTTCAAAAAAAAAAGAAGATTCTTTCAGAATCCTCTAAACACATTCAACATAGGTGTCTGATAAACAACGGATGGCACAAACACAACTTAAATCAATGGTAAAAAATGCGTTTGTTGCTACATAAGGATTTAAACTAGTAGGATCTGGATTTACATCTAAAACACGACAAGTGCAGCAGTTATTATCCACTTTTTCGACACGAAATACTGTTGATGTTGTTCCTCCTGCTACGGGATCTTTACTGGTTGGCATAGCAAAGGCTACTCCATTTGATCCACAAGTATAAAGTTCAATTGGTCTTGTATTACAAATTAAGCAATTTGGACCACCACCTAATACTGGACGATCACAAGAATCCAAACATGAGTCAGGACAAGCATTTTGTTGTAATACTAAGATGACATTTAGTATTTCTGAAATGCAGTTTGAATTTGATGCTTCGTTATTACACATACATATTCCCCTTTCCTATATTCTCACTAATAATTTATGTGAACTTTTAAAATTCGTGCATTTTAAAAAAAAATAGTGTATAATGAATCTAGAAGGTGATAATATGAATGAATGGCTCATTTATGGAATTATTATTTTAGTACTTTTATTTATTTCACTTATTGTGATGAAATTAATGAAAAAAGATTTTTCATTAGAAGCGAATAAGCTTTTAGGGTATTTAGGTGGAAAAGATAATATTGTGAATGCAGAATGCAATATGTCACGATTTAAAGTACTGTTAAAAGATGTTTCAATTGTCGATAAAGATGGAATTACTAAATTGGGTGCCAAAGGTATTGTAGAAATTGATAATCAATTAAAAATTATATTTGGAAGAGATGCCAAACAACTCAAAAAATATATTGATGAATTACTATAGAGAAATCTATAGTTTTTTGATGTCAATAATATCAGGAATGGAGATTTTTTTCCCTTCTATTGTTAAAAGAAATGTTCCACTTTTTCCTACAATCGTTTCAATGATGGTTTCATTTGGTAAGGTAATTTCTACTTGACTTTTATATACAAAATTTTTATTTCCAAAGATTTTATCAATTTCTCTTAAAATATCTTTTTTTTCTTTTGATTGATTTAATACTTTACTATAAAAGATTTCTTCATTATTTCGCATTTCTTTGTCAATTGGTTTGGCAAATACTTTTGGTAAATCTTTCAATATTCTCACCTCATTTTTATTTTATGATTAAATTTTAAATCCATGAAACATAATAATAGTATGAAACGAAAATATTTACAGACAATTTTCCTTTTTTGGATTCCTTTTCTAATGTTACTTACCATTAGTCTTTTTTTGATGTATCATGCTAAATTTATTACTAATACTTTTGAACATCATTTTGAAAAACAATTACTTTGGTTTGGAGTAGGATTTTTCTTTTTTATCATTTTTCATTTTGTTTCTACTAAACCATTATTTCGATATAGTTTTCTTTTTTATGTAATGAATGTTTTTTTATTGATTCTTGTTTTAAAAATCGGAAAGAATATTAATGGCGCTACGGCATGGATTGATTTTCATTATTTTAGTTTTCAACCTAGTGAACTGATGAAACTTTCTCTTGCTTTATTTTTGGCTAATTTTGTTCCTAATAAAAAGTTTAAAAATTGGAAAGAAGAACTTTGGTTTTTAGGGGAGATTTTATTTTTTACTTTACTTCCTTCTATTTTTGTTTTTTTAGAACCTGATACGGGTGCGATTGTATTTTATTTTTTCTTAATGATTGTTGCTTTATGGAATAGTAATTTACGAAAACGATGGTTTTTGGTTATAGGATTTTGTTTATTTCTTTTATTAGGAACTTTTTTCTATTGTTATTTTTTTCAAAAAGATTTTTTAATTTCTATTATTGGTACTAGTTTTTTCTATCGAGTTGAACGATTGTTTTCGTTAGGAAGTGGGATGCAAATTGAAAATGCCAAGATTGCTTTGGGAAGTGCTCCTTGGTTTCGATTTTCTATTTTAGAAACAGGTATTTATATTCCTGAAGCTCCAACAGATTTTGTTTTTTCTTTGACTGCAAATGTGTTTGGACTTTTTGGAAATATGCTTATTTTATTTTCTTATTTTCTTTTAGATTTTTATTTTTTATCTTTTCAAAAAAAGGAAAAAGGAAAAGAAAAGAAATTGTTTGTTTCCTTATTTTTGATATTATTTATTGGAAGTCAATTGATTAATATTGCCATGAATTTAGGTTTATTTCCGATTATTGGAATTCCTCTTCCTTTTTTAAGTTATGGTGGGTCTTCCACAATTGTATTATTTTTATTTTTAGGAATTATTTTTAGTCGCAAATAAAAAAGAAAAGAAGTTCTTTTCTTTAGTATGGAAAATAATAACTATAGGAATAGTTACCATAAGGCCCCGTTGGGCGAGGTGGTTGGTTATAGTTTGGTGCAACATTATAGATTGGTCGAGGTCTTGTTAGCCCTACGGCCGCCCCACCAATTAAAGCGCCTCCTAAAAACGGAAGTAGAAATTGGCGATCACCAAATTGATTGTTGGGATATATTTGATATGGATACATATTCTTTTACTCCTCTCGTTATAAGGTATTCTATTTTTTTCTTTTTAGCTAGGAAAGATGCCTAAGGATTTAAAAAACTTCATTTTCATGAAGCTTATTTTGATTCTTTTTTAGAAGTGCTCTTCTTTGATTTTGATGTTTTTTTCGTTGTTTTTCGGGTACTTTTCTTTTTGGTTTCTTTTTTCTTTGGTTCTTTTTCCTCTTTAGTTTCTAATTCTTCTAGGAAATCTTTTAACAATCCTTCCGCATTTGTTTTGACATTTTGCGCGGCTTTCTCGACGATAGGTGCACTATTTTCTTTGGCGGATTCAATTAGTTCATTACATTTTTCTTTTACTATTTCTACTTTTTCTTTGGCAAAATCTTTGGCAGTTTTTTCATCGATGGTAGATAACTCTTTTTTGATTTCTGAAACTTTTTCTAAAAAGACTTCTTTGGTTTCTTCTACATCTATATTTTTGATTGTATCTAATAAAACAGAAAAAGATTTTCTTAAATCGTTTCTTGTTTCACTCCCCTCTTTGGGCGCTAAAAGAATGCCTAATCCAGCTCCAACCAATGCCCCAGTTAAAAAAGAGCGAAATTTACCTTCACTCATCTTTAGATTCTCCTTTGATTTCTTTTTTACTTTTTTTCTTGGTTGTAAAAAGATTTGCAATTAAAGCAGTGATGCTTTCTACTATTTTATCGGTTACTAACACAATTTTATCCGTAGTGGTATCAATAATGTGAAATAAACCATCTAATGCCTTTACTTTTTCATTTACATTGTCTACTACTTTCTCTACTTTATCTAGTGTAATTAAACATTTAATAGCAAGGACAATGCCAATCACTAAAACAATAATTAATAAAACATAAATAATAATTGGTAAAAATTCTAATAAAAAACTCATGTTATTCCTCCTCTTTCTTTTCGTACATCGAATCAATTAATTTAAATACATCGGTTTCTAAAGTTTCATCTTCTTCTACTTGTTCTTCAAAAGTTTTTGGCTCTTCTTTAAATACTTCTAGTTCTTCCTCTTCTTCCACATAAGGGGTTTCTTCTACAAAATTTCTTTTTTCTTCCTTCTCTTTTTGAGGAACTTTTATACTATCAAATGCGGTTTCTTCTAATAATTCATCAATACTTTTTCCTTTAGAAACTTCTTTTTCTTCTTTCCTATGCTCCATCATACTTCTTTCGATATCATCTTCTAATGTTCCAAACGCTTTTTTCCGAACATCATCTACATCAATTTTTTTGTTGTCTTTCTTATCTACAACGATAATATCTTCTTTTTTGTAGTTTTTATCTAATACTCCATATACGGGTGAAATAACTGGAGATGGATGAAATTTTTTACTGTCTAAATCTTTGGTTTTTATTTCATACGCTCTTCCTTTGATTGCTTCTTGTTTCACAGGAGGCTTTTCCTTTTTAGGAATTGGGCGATCATAATCAAATAAATTTACTCCCATACTTTTTGGTGGTTCTGGTTCCTCTTTTTCAGTCATTTCTTTCATACTTTCAAATTCTTTGTCATCAAACATGGGAAAATCAAATGTTTTTTCAGCTTTAAAAATATTACGGTCAGAAAAGATTTCTCCGGAATAAGTATCATCATATATATTTTTTTTCTTTTCGGGCTGCTTTTCTACTTTTTCTTCTTTTGGTGGCTCTATTTTTACTTTTTCCTCTTTGATTGGCACTTCTACTTCTTCTACTTCAAACAAAGCATTTTTTAATTTGTTTAACAATCCCATAATTATCCTCACTCTCTTTTAACGTATAAAGTCTGGATCGATGACTTCTGTTTCTTCTTCATAAGTCCCATACTCTTCAACTATTTCTAAGTATCCACTTTCTGTGTCAGCACTTTCAAAGATATTATGCTCAACTTCATTTGCTTGTAAGACATCTTCTCCCATTAAGCTAGTTAATACTTCATCTTGATATTGAATCGATGATAAAATGGATATAGCATAGGCGATAGCATTATTCATATTTTCTTTTTCTACTATCACTTCTATTTTAGCATAATTATACATGATTTCAACAAAATATTTATCATTTTCTGTATTTTTTATTTCAATATAACCAAATAAATTATCTTTTTTTAAACGTTTACTATAGTAAACATCTTCTTTTTCTTGATATTCTTCTTTGATATGATGGTAATAGCTTACGCGATCTACATACATATAGTAAATCATATCTTGATAACGAAAGATTTCATTGCTTCCTTCTTGGTTTAGCAAATTTAATCCTTTGGGTAAATAATATTTATACCCCGCACGATAAATATTTTGTATTTTCGTTTTAGAATTTATAGAATCATTTAAAATGGTTTCTAATTTTTCTTCTTGTAATGTTGTACATCCTGTAAATAGAAAGAGGAAAAAAAGTAAAAGAATTATTTTCTTTTTCATATTTATCACCTATTTGTTTCATTTAGTATACCAAAATTTTTGGAAATTGTAAAATTGTTATTTTTGCTTGACGGCTTTGACATAGTTAATTTTACATCCTAAATTGGTAAATTTTTCTTCGTATTCTGTTTTGATATTTTCAATGTTTTCTTGTTCTAAATCTAAACTGATTTTTTCGAGAGTATACCCACATTTACTTAAACTTTCTAAACTATAAATAAAGAGATTTAAGTTGTCTGTTTTTTGAATGATTGTTTTGGTGTCTTTAAAGATTGTTTCATAACCATTTATAAAATCAGGATGCGTTAATCTTCTTTTGGCATGGCGTTTTTTTGGCCATGGATCAGAAAAATTTAAGTAAAGAACAGAAATTTCATGATCAAATACTTCTTTTACAAGAGAGGCATTCCAACAAATAAAACGAATGTTAGGAAGATTTTCTTGCTCTACTTTTTGAATGGCTCTTACTAATACACTTTTTTGATATTCCATTCCGACAAAACAAATATTTGGATGTTTTTTGGCCATTTCAATTAAAAACTTTCCTTTTCCACAGCCAATTTCTAAATGAATGGGAGCATTAAAGTATGTGGCAAACCAATTTTCTTCTGTTTCTTTTAATAAAGCATTTTGAAAAACTTTATCCCATTTGCCTATCATGTTAATGGGGGTTTTGATATAATAAGGACTTTTTTCTAATATTTCGATAGCATTTTGCACATTTCTTAAACGCATTTTATTCACTTCTTTCTAGGTATTTACATATAGTAATGATAGAGGAGGTCTTTATGAAAAGAGATCGAAATTCATTTTTTGAAAGTTCAAATTATAATATGAGTGCGATGAATATGCCGGGAATGAATGGAATGCCCAATATGAATACCCTTTCTTCTAATTTCTATGCTTCGCAAAATATGCCCATGCCTATTCCTAATTATGGAATGAACGGAATGGAAAATACGAATCTTACCGAGTTGGAAAGCCGGATTGCGAAGATAGAAAGAAATATCAATCGTTTAGATGCAAGACTTAGTAAGTTAGAAGGAAATAATTTCTATTCTAATAATAATCCTTATGATACCGATGGAAATATGTATATGGTTTAAGCATTCTTTTATTAAAAATAGCCCTAATTAGAGCTATTTTCTTTTTGAATCTCTTTGATTTCTTCTTTCGATAGTCCTGTAATCTTAGATATCATTTCGATGTCAAAAGAGGTTTCTTTTAGCATTGTCTTCACTATTTCTTTATTTCGTTCATTTTTTCCAGAAATATATCCATCATTTTTTCCTTCTTCATAAGCGGCTCTTTTTTGAAATTCTTCTTTATTATAGAATAAGATCTTATCAT
>CANQEG010000024.1 GCA_947594705.1 uncultured Bacilli bacterium
TATGGCAATCGCATAAAAAAATCCGAGAAAAACTATTGACATGAAATAATCGCCTATAAACAATAGCAATAATCAATTTAGTAATTGTTTTTTTAAAGCGTATAATGAAATAAGATTTTTAACTTCAAAAACAAGAAAATTTTTGTTTAAATTCCCTATTTTTAGGATTATTCTTACTTTACGTCAAATTTTTATGCGATTGCCTTAATCATCTAAAAAACTATGATGTACTCCATCTAATCTTGTTCCTAAAACACAATTTAAATTTACATTATCTAAGGCTTTAAAAATATTATAATCAATATCTTCAGAATAACTTCGTAACATTTGAATAATTTTTTTCATTTCTTCTCTTTTTCCCTCTTGTTCTTTTTTCTCTGTAAAAGAACAAGCACAATTTAAAAATTCTAAATGATTATATTCTTTCCACGCAATAATACTAGCTTCTTTCACCAAATAAAGAGGTCGTATCAATTCCATATTAGAATAATGATCACTAAAAAGCTTAGGCATCATCGTTTTTACTTCTGAACCATAAAACATAGATAAAAGTGTCGTTTCAATCACATCATCAAAATGATGTCCTAAAGCAATTTTATTACATCCGCGTTTTTGAGCTTCATAATATAAATAACCTCTTCGCATTCTTGCACACAAATAACATGGGCTTTTAGAAGGAACAGATTGAACAACAGAAAAGATATCACTTTCAAATACCTCAATAGGAATTTGTAATAGTTTTGCATTTTCTAAAATTTTATCAAAATGTTCTTTTTTATAACCAGGATTCATTACCACAAAAACAGCTTCAAAATGAATCTTACCATGACGAAGTAATTCTTGAATACACTTAGCAAGTAAAAAAGAATCTTTTCCCCCAGAAATACAAACCATAATTTTATCATTTTCTTCAATTAATTGATAATTTTGAATTGCTTTAATAAAATTACGCCAAATCTCTTTTCGAAACTTTTTAATAATACTTCTTTCAACATCTTTATAATCCATAATATCACTCACATAGTTATTCTAATACAAAATATAAAAAAAAGAAACTATTTCATTTCTTTTTTATTTTTAAAAGTCAAAAATCCTACAAACCCAATAGCCACAAGAAATACTCCTATAGTAAGTAAATTTAAAATGATTTTATTTTCTTTCCAAATTCCTTTATTTTTTTGCATACAATCCGTTATATCTTCTTTATTTTTTATTTTTGAAACCATATCACAAGAACTATCACTATTTAAATATGCTTTTGTTGCACTTGAAAGATTGCTTTTCGTAACATTAGAAAAACCGATAAAATAATTAGAACCAATAACAATAAAAGGATAGATTTCATTTTTTAAATCAAAAGCACTCGTTACACTATCATATAATATTTTCTTTTCTTTAATATTTATATATTCCACATAAACACCATTATTTTCTTTTTGATATTCTTCTAACCATGCTTTACCAATTTCACATTCTTTACAATATTCTGTTTCAAAAAAATATATTTTTATTCCATAACTTGAATTGGTTACAATTGCTTTAGTTTGTATAGGAAAAATGAGAATTTCCAAAAGAAAAAGTATCATCAATCTTTTTTTCATCTTTACTCCACTCTTTGAAAAAAAGATGTGTAATTCACACCTTTTATTCTTCATAAATATCTGCTCCTGTATTGTCATGATGCCATTTTTTACATTCTTCGTAGTATTTTTCAATTTCTTCTTTCGTTTTACCAAAGAAATCTAATGGGGATGAAACAGCAGTAGTATTTACATTTTCAAACCGAACATCAATTTGATTATCATCAAAAGTTTTCTTACTTTTTGATGTTACTGTAAACGTACTAGTAGTTTTGATACTTTCTATGTATTGATCGTTAGTATCAAGAACAACTTCCACAATCACATTTTCTTCCTCAGTTGTTCCACTTTCTTTTTGCGTACTTTCACTTTCATTATAAGTAGAACCACCAATATATGCATTATCAAGCCATTCATTTAATCGAGCTTTATTTAATGTTACATGATATTTATGTTCATCAATTTTTTCGACTTTTTTAATAGATTCAATAGTTGTTTTATTTATTACATCTTGTAATAAAGCCAATTCATGATATCCTTTCGTTACTTCTTTAAAGAAATTAGCAAACTCCCAATTTTCATTTATTTTTGGTCTTGCTCCACCCTTTTCAGCTTCAGAAAGAACTACTGGTTTTCTCACAGAAATAATGATTGGTCCCTTATGAGATGGAACAACACTTCGAAGTCTAAAAGTATATTCTTTTTCTTCCCCATTTTCACTATACAAAGTTACTTCTTTTTGAGAATCATAAGCATAAGTAAAATGTTCTGTTCCATCTTTAATTTTATTATTTTTAATTACTGTTAAACTAGTAGCTTCTTGCGTATTTTTAGCAGCATTATTTATTTTTTCAACAATGGTGTAAACATCACTATAATCAACTGTATAGGTTTCTTCAGTATAAGTATCACTTTCTTCACCATCAATATCTACAAGAATATTGTATTTTTTTCCATTATCCGTTGTAATATTAGATGTCTTTATTGCTTCTAATTTCAAATTTATTGTATTTTCAGCTGAAACAATTCCTTCAGGATTAGTTAGTGAATATGTATATTTTTTTCTATTATTATTAGGATCAACTATAATAAATGTTGTTTTATTCTCTACAAATTTATTTGAAGTAAGTGTTACTGGAATCATATATTTACCTTCTTCATTTGCTTTTGTTAATATTCCAGAAAGATGTTCTCCTATACTTAATCCTTCAACACTTTGTACATTTAATGCTGCTGATGGCTGTTGTTTATATTTGGCAATTAACATATTTGTTGTATGAGCTGCAAAACCTAGTTCGTTTGGTTTTGTGCCATCCGTAACTATAACATCTTCGCGTTTATCTAAAACTAATTTTTCAAAAACTTCATTACCAACAATAGGTGATTTTCCTGGTTCATAACCCAATTCTTTAATATTAATTACATCATCATAATAATATATTTTAATTTTATAATAAGGATTACTTGGTTCTTTTCTTGAATCTTTAATAGCCATATAATAAATATTAGAATTATTTGGATTTATATAATAGAACTTTCCATAATAAGTTTCTTCTGTACTATCAATTCCATCTTTCGCATTCTTTTTAATAATATGGTATCTATCATTCCATTTCATTCCAGGAGCAGTTACACTAGCCTCAGGATGAATATTTTCATTTTTTCCTTTTTCCTGTTCTTCACCAGTTATAATTCCTGGATGCATCCAATACTCAACTAAAGCGATTGTTGGTATTTTATAAGATTCATTGCTATTTGTAATTGTTCCATTTACAATTAACTTACCCTCAACTAAGATATGAGCATGCATTTCATCCGTATCTTCACTTGATGTAGGTTCTTCAATTGTTCCAGATACATCAATATTATCAACAATAACTGTGGCATCTTTCTCGATTTTTAATTCAGCTTTTTTACCACCTGTGATTTTTAAATCTTTAATAGTTACAGTACCAGATTTTACATCAATAACGTAATCTGTATCTGGTTTTGTTAAGTTAATTTTTGTTTTTTCTTCACTTATACTATTAATTAAAGAGCTACTTTCAATAGAAGCAATAGTAATATTTCTATCTTCAAGATTTAAAGTAGTATCTATTGATACATCACCATCTATATAAATTATACTGTAATTTTTGTCGTTGGATACTGCATCACTTAACAATTTTGCTCCCAAATTATTATCATTATTTTCATTTACAACTGTAAAATCAGAAGCAAAAGTAAAAGTATAAGTTTTGGCATCATCATTTTCTATATTTCCATTTGAATTTGTTAATGTGATTGTATCTTCTTTTACTTCGCCAATTTTAATCTTAAATTCTTTTTTCGCATATTCTAATTGATCTAATGTTGTAGTTGCTTCTTTTTCATCTAACTCTTTATCAAATGAATCTTTAGCAGCTTTAATAATTTCTTCTTTTAATTTTTTAGCATCTCCTGTTAATACTCCTCTTTCATCAGTATATTGTTTGCTTCCATCAGAAGTATACTCTTTATTTAGTTTTATTTCACTTTGACTTCCAATAATTAAAGTAATATCCTTAATTTCTTCTCGATCAAGAACATACGCTATTGTTCCCGGAATACTTGTTTCTGCAAGTTCAGTCAAAGGAACTTTAGGAGTATGACTATCTAAATGAATAACAATATTATTTTCCTTTTTTTCTAATTTAAATTTATTAGTAAAATCACCAGAATATTTTGAATCAGAACTATTTAAATCTTTAATAACTTCATCTAAGAAAGCATCTACATTTAATGTATAATGCGCTGTTAAATTCGTATCTTCAGTTATATTTTCTAATTTTTTTACTTGTGAACCTTCTTTATACCAACCATCAAAAGTACGGTATTTGGCTTCTTCTGTAGATATCTCTGGAATTGGTAAATTCTCCAAATTATCATGAGTTTGAACGTATTGTGTATCAGGATTTTTCAACGCTCCAGCATCAAAGGTAACATTTAATGTTTCTTCAATAGAAACATAGTAAATCATTCCCGCTTGACTTTCTTTATCAGGTAATTTAGCAACTTTTTTTTCAGGAATAATTGTTATCTTTAATCCATCATTTTCGCTTTGCCATTTTTCATATAAGTTATGCAAAGTTTTTTCTTCTTGTGTAATTTCTTTACTAAAGAATTCTTTTAATCCATCTGCTACTTTAGTTTTAATTTCACTCTCATTATAGTTATTATCTTCTACTTTAAATTGCTTATCATCACTACCTAATTCAACTTCTATAGTCTCAATTTCTCCAGAAGCCAAAGCATGAGCAATTGTCGATGCAATCGCTGTATCAGTAATTTCATCTAATTTAGTATTACGATTTAAAACACTTAATTTTAATTGGTGCGTTTTTTCATCTGTTCCAGCAATTTGCTCAAGTTTAAATTTTCCTTGAACATTGCTTTTTTCATTTACATGAACTAATGCATCTGTAATATATTGATCTACATCAATTTCCCATATTGGGTATAAAGTAGTATCTTCCGTAATAGCTTCTTTACTTTTATTATTTGCAAATTCAAATTCTGTTTCTTCTTCAAACTCTGTTGTTCCTTTTTTATTCCAATGATCAAAAGTATTATATTGATGATCATCTTTTTCGTGCTGTTCTTTCGTAGGAACAGATGGATTCGGTAATTTTTCACCATCATAAATATCACTTTTTGATAATTCCTTACCATCATTATCTTGAATAGTTACTGTATGTAATGGAACAAAATCAGCCTTACTATAATCAATTGTATATTCTTGACTTAAAAGATAACCCTTTTTATCAGCTCCATCACTATCAATTTGAATCGTTATTTTTAAAGGTTCATTTTTTTCTAAAGGAATATGTTGTAAAACCGTTAGAACATACTCTCCTTTATCATTTTGTTTAAAATCACTATATACAAATTCTTTGGAATTACTTTCACTATTTTTTATAGTAACTTTAATATCTTCTGTTACTTCTTCAGGTCTAATTGTAAATGTATAAAAATAAGAATCTAAATCTTTGCCAGTGAATCCACCTTTTAATTTCTGTTCTTTAATAGTTCCAGTAAGTTTTCCTTCTAAAGGATCATAAGATAGTTTGGCATTATTATGAATGTTGTCTGAACTTAATGAAATAGAATCTGGAAATTTATAGCCCCAACTATTTACTAATTGAAGTTTATCAGTAACTGGAATATCTTTTGAATCAATGCTTATTTTAGCAACAGAAGTTTTTTGAAGAATTAAACCACTCCAATCAATAGTAACTGTATAAGGAGCATAAATTTCACCATTACCATCTAAATCTACCGTAATTGTGAATTCTTTTTTATCGATCGTTTCACTTAAGGCTTTTAAAATATAAAGTTTTTTAGAACTACTAAAATCTTCACTAGAAATATCAAATTGTGTATCTTTAATTTCTTGACTTTCATGGAAGAATTTTATAATTATTTTATCATTTTCACCATTTTCAAAATCTGCTGTCGAATTTACTACTTTAAGAAGTAATCCTAAATAATATAATTCCTGATCTTTATCAAATTCATCTACACTCCAATCACCATCATTAATAATTGGAAGAACACCACTGACATAATATTTTGCATTGTCGTTATCATCTTTCTTTACTTGTACAGAATATCCGTCATCTGTATTGTGCCATCCACTTTCTTCAGAAAATTTACTTTCATCCTCTAATCCTTCGACTGTAAACATAGATGTTTTTTCAAGTTTCAAATTCGTAAAATCAATTCTAATTTTTACTGGTTTATCATCTATTTCAACAATAATATCACGATATTTCGTTTGTTCATTATCTTCTACTTCCATCAAAACAGTTAGTTTACCATCTTTAAAATCAGTTTTCGTAGCTTCATTATAGCCATCTCCAGGATTTGGTCCTTTTGGAATTTTCACTGTAACATTAGTTACATCAGAATCTAATTCAATCGTATAAGCAAAATAATGTGTAGCACTTGAAGAGCCAAAGCCCGTGACATCTTTTCTTTCAGTCACATAACCGCTTACTTTGTAATTTCCATTACTTCCTTGAATATCATATTTGTCTTCTTCAACACTATAGTTATACTTATCTAGTAATTCTTGTTTTTCCCCTTCCGGAATTTCTTTACTTAATGTTGATTTAGCATTATATTGGAATTTCACTGTATAATTTTCTTGGGTATTATAATTTTGAGAACGAGATACTGTTTCATCAAGAGTAACAGTAATAGTAAGTTCTTTATTTAGTAAATCTCCTAAAACCATTGCAGTAAATTCTTTACCAGTTATAGCTTTTAATAATTCTTTTATCTTATTCTTAGCATCTGTATCATTTGAAATACTAGAAGCTTCAATATTATATGGTTTACCATTATAAGTGATGGTGATAGCTTTTACATGCTCTTTTCCTAATATTTCTTTTAACGTTTTTACTAATTCTGATTCATCTATTTCACTATTTTTCTTATTCACATCAAAAATATTATAAATCAATTCTTTATTTTTAAACTCTTCACCAAAATCTTCCGTCTTATTTTCAAATGTTTCTTGTAATAACGTATCAGTATTTACTTCTTCATACCATGTAGCTTTTAATTTTATATTTCCTTTTACCGGATCATTAAAATTCCATGGTTTATTATCTTCAGTTACCCATTCTTTAAATTGTTTACCTGCTTTCGTTGGTCTATTATTTCCCGTAATAAAATTTTTATCTATTTTAGAATCTTCTTCAATTGTCAAAGATTTTTGATAATCATTTCCATCCGTTTCTAATGTTACTGTAAATAAATCTTTAATATACGTATAATCAATAAAACGAATATTAATTTTTTCATTAGGATTTAATTTTGTTTTTCCAACAATATTATCTCTTACTTCCCATCCCGTAATTTGCCAATTTTGAATCTTAGGTCCAACTTGTTGAATATTCATTTTACTTAATACTTCTTTTTGATTACTACCATTATATTCTGTATCTAAATGAATACTTCTTGAAGCATTCATGATGTCTTCTGTTGTTAATTTATAAGCCGATGTAAACGCATATTCCCCAATAACATAAATATAGTTAATATTATCTTTTTTTAAATCTTTTGCTCTATTCCCCAATTCATTGATGTCCATTTGTCTTGCATTGACACTAGAAATTGATAAAATACTCAATAATGTAAAAAGGAATATTTTAGTTCTTTTTTTCATACTTTAAACCTCCTTACTGTATTACTACATCTAATGGTTTTGTACTTCCATTTTCCAAAGCAATGATCGCAGTATTACTATCTTTAATATTTGTACTTGCAATCGTTGGATTCGTTGTTACTTTAACATAATCTTGACCATTTAAAGTAAATCCTAAATAATTCGTAAAATCTTTTCCATCTTTGGTAATTTTAAATTGATATTGATAAGTTACCCCATCTAATCCATCTAATTTTACTTTTGTTAAACGTAACTCATATTTAGAAATTACCGTAACTACAAACGTTTTAGAAATCCCATTTGCAGTTGTTACTTTTATTGTAACTTCTCCTTCACTAACTCCAGTGACATTACCATTTTGATCCACCGTTACTTTTCCTGTTCCGCCATCAATAGACCAAGTTACTTTTTTATTAGTAGCATTATCAGGTGTTACCGTGGCAGTTAAAGAAATGGATTTTCCTACATAAACTTCATTTTCTCCACTAATACTAACACCCTCAGGTGCTACATCAGCTGGCTTTGAAGGTTCATTAGAATTTGTTTTTTGATTTACCGTAATTGTTTTTGAAGCACTCTTACCACTTTCAGTTGTAACTGTAATCACTACTGTTCCTTCTTTTACCCCTTTTACTCTTCCATTTTCATCGACTGTAGCAATAGAAGAATCACTACTTTCCCAAGTAAGTTTTTCACTCGTAGCATTTTCTGGATTAAAACTTACACTTAATTCGATACTACTTCCAACAGTTACACTACTATAACCATGAATAGATATACTTTCAATTTCAACTTTTTCTTCAGTTACTACTACTTCACAAGTAGTAACATATTTTCCATCTTTGGTCTTAATCGTAATCGTAACAATTCCTTCTTTTAAAGCTTTGATAGTTCCAAATTCATCTATAGTAGCAATACTTTCATCACTGGAAATATAGATTAAATCTTCTTCTTTTAATCCATCTGGTAAAGTTAAAATATTTAATTTTTCTTCTTTTCCCACCAATAAATTCACTTTTGTTTTTTCTAATTCTATACCAATACTTTTCCAATGCGCTACTAAAGTAATATTTTTTTCAATCTTTGTATCAAAATCAAATAATTCTTCCTCTAAAAACCATCCCTCAAACTCGTATCCATCTTTCGTTGGATCTCTTGGTTTTTCTACTTTCTCATTTGCTTTTACTTGAACACTATTTACACTTGTTCCACCATTACTATCAAATGTTACTGTATATTTTTTAACACAACCTTGAAATAAAACAAATATAATCGTTACTAAAACAATAAGCCCAATAATAACTCCTATGATGATTTTCTTTTTCTTAACATCATCCATAAAATAATACTCCTCTCTTCTTTCTATTTTATGAATTTGGTTTTAAACTACCTTCAGTATTATAAAAGCATATTAAAACTCTTCATAATTCGATTGTACCATATTACCCCCCCCCCGAGTCAATGGATTTTACACAAAAAAAATTCCCATTTTCAGGAAATTTTTTCTATTTTTTGAATTGGATAATCTTTTAAATGTTCTTCCAAAATTTTTGAATCAATTTCAT
Organism: uncultured Bacilli bacterium; assembly: GCA_947594705.1. GTDB lineage: Bacteria > Bacillota_I > Bacilli_A > RF39 > UBA660 > Ventrenecus. Next base: position 9,339 of record CANQEG010000024.1, read on the forward strand.
TTTCAGAAATTACTTGAACTTCTTGTTTTTCTAAATTCACATATACTTTTTTTACCCCTGCAATAGATTTTAAACTTTCTTCCACTTTTTTTACACAATGTTCACAATGCATATTAGAAACAACAAGCAAATATTTTATTTTTTTAGTAAACATGAGTTTCTCCTTTCAATTTATTATTTAACATAAATCTTTTTCGCAAACATCATTTTGAAAAAAATCTTGAAATAATTTTTCTTCATCTTCTAATATTTCTTTGGTAAGTTCCATTCTAGAATCAGTTTGTAACGTACTTGTTCCTGAAGTAGCTCTCACTGCTTTTCCATCTTGAACATAAATAAAATAGGGAGCAAAAATTCTTTTTTCTTTCGTATCAACAATAGTGCCATCTTCTTTCGTAAAAGTATAGGATTTTAAAACAGTATCAAATGATTTTAAAAAGATTTGATATTCTTTAGTTCCTTCAATTGTTTTCTCTAGTTCATCTTCATTTAAAACATATTGATCACGTAAAATTTCTTTCCCATTTTCATCCCAAATATCAATATAATAAATTTCTTTGATATTATTTTTTTTCGCTACTTCAATGGCTTTTTCAATAACACTTCGGCACCATGGACAAAGCTTAGAACCAAAGTATACATAAAACGTTTCTTTATTTTCTATTTTTTTCACTAACTCTTCTGGTTCAATATATACAAAAGGATGTTCTCTTGAAATAGAAACAGTTCGATATTCTTTGCCACTTGCATTTTTCTGATGATTCATTCCTTCATATTCTAAAACAAATTGATCTGGTTGTTCTCTAAAAAGAAACCAAGCTCCAACTCCCATTCCTACAAAAACAAGAAATACTAACAATCCAATAATGATTTTTTTTTGCATAAATTACCTCACCGTCATGAATATAACAATTTTTATAAAAATACGCAATCAAAAAATAGTTGATTTTTATAAACTTTTAGTTGTATTAACATTCTAACTCTAAAGGAATTTCAAAAAAGCGTACTTCCCCATTTTTCTTAGTTCCATAAATTTCTAATACCATCCCATTATTTTCATACATCGTACAATTTTCTGAATAATGATCAAATTGAAAATTCACATTTTTTAAAAAATTTTCTAAAGTAACATTTTCTTCTTCTACGGTTTGAATTTTTGTTTTTGTCTCACCATCATTTTCATATAACGTACATTCTATTTTTTGATACACATTTTTATCTTCTTCACCACAATAAGAAATATTAGAAATATATACTGAAGTTTTTTTTGTATCATACGCAATACTTCCATAAAGGGTAAAATTATCACAAGTTGTAGTAAGTTTCTTCATTTGAAATTCATTATCTTGTGAAAAATGAAAAACAAAATACCCTCCTAAAAATAATATGAAAACACAAAGAATTCCAAGAAGAATAAATCTAAGTTTTATTTTTTGTTTTTCTTTACTTGATGTTCCAAAAAGTTCTAACATATCTTCATCGAAGTCTTCACAAATTTGTCTTAAAATAGAAATATCAGGTAAACTTAATCCGCGTTCCCATTTACTAACAGCCTGACTAGTAACATAATATTTGTCGCCAAATTCTTTTTGACTTAATCTATGTTCTGTTCTTACTCTTTGTATAAAAGATGCAATTTTATCTCTATCCATTTATGAAACACCTCTTAAAATCATTTGTATTATCTCATAATTTTAAAAAAAAGAAAAGTTTTCCTTTTCTTATTCCAAATAATCTTCTTTCACTTCATCAATTTGTTCTACCTCGGCATCATCCATAATTTCATCATAATCATCATCTACATCTTCAATAGGAACTTTAATTTTTGTATCTCCAACAATTTCAACTCCCAATTCTTTTTCTATATCTAAAACAATATTGCCATCTTTCACATCAACGTTTGTAACAGATGGTTGTTTTAAGCTTCGAACTATAATTTCTGAATCATTTGTTAAAGTTGCCGAATCCTTAAGAGGAACATTTAAAAGTTCATTATACCCAAATTTTTTGGTATTTACTTTTGTTTTCGTATCATTTCCATAAGAATACCACACATTGACATCAAAAGAACCATTGACTAATACTTTTCCAGAATCATTTGTTCCTTTAAAATTATGATTAATAACCCAACATCCTAAAACCGTATCCACATTTTCATCAGGTGTAAAAGAAAAATTCATTTGATTCGTTTTCTTTGCTTTTCCAATTACAGCTTTGGTTACAATTTCTTTATAATTTGCCATTTTTAATTCACCTCTACTCTAATTTATGCAAAAAATGATATTTGTACACTGAAAATATGATAAAATAAAAAAGGAGGAACAAATTATGGAAGATTGTTTATTTTGTAAAATAGCCAAAAAAGAAATGGAAAGTAAAATCATTTATGAAGATGAAGAATTTTTAGCTTTTTTAGATTTAGATCAAGAAGAGGAAGGTCACACACTCATTATTCCTAAAAAACATTTTACTGATTATCATGAACTAGAGAAAGAAACATTCTATAAATTATTGGAAGTAGCCAAAAAAATCGAACCAATATTAATGAACAAATTAAATAAAACTGCGATGACACTTCTACTAAATTATGGTGATTCACAAGCAATTAAGCATGTTCATCTTCATTTACTTCCAAATTTTCGTTATGAAAAAGGAACTAAAACCATTGAAGAAGTTTATGACATATTAAAAGACGAAAAATAATCGTCTTTTTTTATTCGAGAAAATTTACATTATTTTACATCTTGTCTTACCACTAAAGTATTCATTTCTTTCATAGAAGCTTTTTCAATAATTTTTTGAACATCTTCAAAACAAATACTTTCTAAAATTTCTTTTTCATTTTGAATAATTTTTCCATATTTACTTAAAGAATAAGTAAGAATTTCATTTACAGTTTCAGCTTCTTCATAATTTAAAACCAAATTAGCAATTTCTGATTTTATTTTTCTTTTTATATCTTTTTCATCTAATTCTAAATGTGTAAAACGTTGTTTCAAAATAGGAACTAATTCATCAGGATATTTTGTTCTAGCAGAAACTTGAAGAATAACATAATCTTTTTCAACTGTAGCATAACTTCCTAACGATAAAACAAGTTTCTTTTGAACTAACTCTTCTTTAAAAAGAGAAGTAGAGCCAAAGTTTGAAATAAGAACCAACGATAAAACATCAATTAAATAAATTTCATCATATTCTTGAAATACTTTTTTTGGTATTTTCGCGGTCATATATACTTGAGGAATTTCTACATTTAAACTAATTTCTTTATATTTAACAGGTACTTTCTTAGGTTCTTTATATTTTTCCATTTTTGGTTCAATCCATTTTGCAAAAGTTTTTTGTTTTTGATTTTCCTTTACGATTGAAATCACTTCGATTGGCAAAACATTTCCCGTCACAATCAAAAAACTATTTTTAGGATGATAAAAAGTATCATAAAATAACTTTAAAGAATCTAATTTCATATTTTCAATATCTTCCATTGTTCCTAACCCACTAATTCGATTAGGATATACAGAATATAAACAGTTTTGAATTTCATATAAAATAATTCTAGAAATATCATCTTTTCGCATTCTTGCTTCTTCTAATATAGGGCCTCGTTCCTTTTCAAAATATTCTTCATTAAATATTTTTTCTTGAACTTCATCTAACAACAAATTTAAATTTTCTTTTACACATTCCGTTCCAACCACTTCAAAAGAAGTTTTATCAGGATATGTAGAAGCATTACTATAAGAACCCAAAGCATTAAATTTAGGTAAATAAGATGTCCCATTTTCATCCTTACATAAAATATGTTCTAAATAATGTGCTGTTCCATAAGGAACACTTTTTTTCTTTTTATTCACTTGAAAAGCAACATCTTCTCCACCACACTTAACAACATAAGAAGCCATAAAAGTATTAATTTTAGCATTTTTCCAAATATAAATTTCTAATCCATTTGCTAAAGTTTCAGTATAAATAGTTTCATCTAATCCTTTTAATTTTATTTCTTTCATTCTTTTTTCTCCTTTAAAATATAAAGTAACACTTCTTCCATTTTTTTACCAAAAATTTGAATATCTTTTAAGGTAACTTTCGGGATTTCTTTTTTATATTCTAAAACAGAAGGTGCATGTTCTAATTGTTCAAAATAATAAAAATCTAATAAACCATACATATTATCTTCTCTTAGTTTTAAATCTTTTAAAAATTTTTCTTTTTGTGATTCAAAAAATTCTTCACGAATTTCCTTTTTTAGCATTTCTTTCATACTTCTTCTAATTTCTTTTAAAGCAATCTCAACATTTTCTAGTGAAAGTCCTACTCTAACATAAGCAAAAGAATCATAATATTGAAATCCCTGTTCTAAATCATAACATAAAGAATTTTCTACTCGTAAATGTAAATTTAATTTATCTCCTAAGGAAGCCGAGCTAAAAATTCTTCGAAAAATAGGCATTACAAAATATCTTTCTTTTCTAGTTAATTCTTTTAAATGATAAAATAATACCAATTGAGTTTGATTATAATTGCTTTCAATTTCTAATTTTCGAAAAGGAGGAAATTTAGAATCGATTCGAAAAGGAATCTCTTCTACAGCAATAGAGGATTTATGAAAATATTTATGAATATAAGATGCAACTTCATTCATATTTAAATTACCAATTACTAATATATCACAATGTGCTTGGTTCATCATTTCATGATAATCATGTATTAAATCTTCTTCCGTAATTTTTTCAATTTCTTCTCTTGTTCCAACAATTCTTTTTCCCGGGATTGAATTAGGAAATAATTTTTCTTTTCCATCTATCATAGCAAATACTCTTGGTCGTTCCTTATAAACATCTAAAGTGCTTAAAATTTTTTCTTTCACCAATTGAAAAGAATTTTCATTCCAATGATTGTCAGTAAAATCAGGATTCATGAGTCCTTCAAAGAAAAAAGAAAAAACATTTTCTAAATACCCTTTTTCTTTCACATATTTTGGATTTAAAAAATCTACTGAAAAATTCGTAAATAATGTATACCCATTTCTAAGAATTCGAGAAGACAATTCCACATTATAAAGTTCTTCACAAGCAATTCTTATATTTCTTTTCGTTTTATATTTTAAAGTAGATTCTGACATTGCACTACAAAGAAAAGAACGAATTGGCGTTTTTACTTTTCTTACATCGTCTCGAAAATTTATTTCCATATAACAATTTTTAAATTTATCAGTTTCAATCGTATAAATACGATAAGAATCATAATCAAATATTTTTTGTTTCATAATTCCTCCTTCTCTTTTATTATAACCCGTTTTTTCATTTTTACACTTTGATAGCAAGAAAGAAAATATTCATCGGTCATCCCAGCAATAAAATCAAGAACTCGTTGTTTAAGAGGTGTATTTTGAAAATAAATCTCTTCTTTATAATTTAAAAAATCTTGATAAATTATGGAATCTTTCTTTTCATCTAATACATCTTCCAAATATGCATCAAACAAAACATAAAACATTGAACGAATTTCATTTTTTTCCTTTTGAGTCATAGACAAATCATAAATATGTTGATAATTAAATTTTTTTAAAGCCACAATTGCTTTGAAAACTGGCTCACTTAATTTGATATAAGGTTTTCCTAAACTATTTTCAATAATGTCCATAACAATAGTATTAATAATTTCACGATTTTTTACTCCTAAAACAGACCGAATTTCTAAAGGAATTTCTTCTTTATCAAACACTTTTAAAATACAAGCATCTTCAATATCTTTTCCTAAATAAGCAATAATATCACTAATTCGTACAACACAACCTTCTAAAGTCATCGGAACTAAAGATTTCACCATACCTGGATCGGTATAAGTTTTATGATATTCTTCTAAAAACATTTCTTTGGTTTTAGGAACTGGTCGATATTCTCCACAAACAAATTCGCCATTATGACACATAATGCCATCCAATACTTGTAAACACAAATTTTTTCCTTTTCCCTTATTTTCAATTTCACAAAGTAATCTAACACTCTCTACATTATGATGGAAAAAGCCAACACCCTCTTTTACACTAATTTCATTTAAAATAGATTCTCCAAAATGTCCAAAAGGAACATGTCCCAAATCATGTCCTAAACTAATTGCTTCAATTAAATCTTCATTTAATCCTAAAGCTCTCCCAATTGTTCTCGCAATTTTACTTACATATTGTACATGAAGCATTCTCTTAGTAATATGATCATTTTTCTTTTTCGGATATACTTGCGTTTTATCACTATATCGAATATAAGCATATGTATAAATAATTCGATCAATATCATGAAAAAAAGGACTTCTAACATCTTCTTTTTCCTCTAAAAAACGAATCGCCTCAGAATCTTTACAAGCATAAGGACTAAGTCCGAAATTATGTCTTTGCATATTTTGTTCTAAAGAAGTCATACTCCACTTCCCTTCTTTCTTATCATATCACAAATGTATCTTTAGAAACAATAAAAAAGAATTAGTTTTCAGTTCTAACTCTTTTCTCTTTTATAAATCCCATTTCCAATTTACTACTTCTTCCATATCTACACCTTGTTCCACAATAGTTTTTTGATGATGTTCTAACATTTCATTACAATATTCTTTTAAAGAACTTCCATCAAATTGTGGTAAATGTTCTAAAGCAAGTAAAATTAAATGATAACGATCTATTTTATTTTGAACTCGCATATCAAATGGAGTTGTAATAGTTCCTTCTTCTATATAACCTCGAACATGTAAGTTTTGATTTGTTCTTTTATAAGTAAGTTCATGAATAACATTTGGATACCCATGAAAAGCAAAAATAATTGGTTTTGTTTTTGTAAAAATGGCATCATATTCAGAATCTGTTAAACCATGAGGATGTCTTCCAGCAGGTTCTAATTTCATTAAATCCACAACATTTACAACTCGAATTTTCATATTGGGAATACATTTTCGTAAAATACTTGTTGCCGCCATCACCTCTAATGTTGGAGTATCTCCCGCACAAGCAAATACCAAATCTGGATTATTATCTAAATCATTACTAGCAAATCCCCATATTCCAATTCCTTGTTCCGTATGTCTTTTGGCTTGCTTCATACTAAGCCATTGAGGTCTTGGATGTTTACTAGCAATAATTAAATTCACATAATTTTTAGTTTGTAACACATGCTCCATAACACAAAGAAGTGTATTGGTATCACTAGGCAAATAAATTCTCGCAATACTAGATTTTTTCGTAAGTAGATGATTAATCATTCCAGGATCTTGATGAGTAAAACCATTATGGTCTTGTTGC